>DESS01000126.1 GCA_002361335.1 Richelia sp. UBA3308 | reverse complement strand
CTGTACAAACATAATAAAGTTGGAAACTGGAAACGACTGAAACCCATGATTTGTCGTTCTATGCTGCACAGCTTTTTATAATAAAGTTGGTTTCCCCAGATGCCCAATTGTTTTCCATCTAACATTTGCGATCGTAATAAAGTTGGAAACTGTTACATAAAGATACATTCCATTACTTGAAGTTACCTAAAAGTTCTAAAGCAGTATCCACTGCTTCTTGAAAAAATGGTTCTTCTAGAATTTTTGAACTCCCTAAACCTGCTTTACGTAAAAGTTGATAGCGAGACGGACAAATCATCTCAAGTTGAAAACTCCGAGTTGCCCATTCCAGACGACGAATAGCAAAATCCTTATAACTTTCAATCGAAATCGATATAACTTTTGAAGTTAAAGGCAGTTTGTCACGCATCTTTTTATTAAAGAGGTCTGGACGGTTAATAGCAGCACAGATTGCTTTAATTGTTATCCTTTGTGGGCGACCAGGAGCATTTTTTATCAAAGTTACTCCATTTTTAACAGAAGAGCTTAGTTCTTGGTCGCGTTTAGACCAGTCTACTAGAGTTCTAGCTCCTCCTCTACTTCTAGGTGGTAGATGAGCTTCAAACCATTCATAATCGTGCTTATAAAGCCAGCTATAAACAGAATTAAATTTTTGTGTTAGAAGCCTGTGTGTTGCTTGTGGATATTTTTCTCTAATAGAGAGCCAACTTGTACGTAAATGTTCTCGTTTTTCTTGAAACGTTTCTTTATTTTTTGCAGATAAATGTAAATTATGATTAGTAAGTTTTGATTGATGTCGCGGTCCAGTACGAGGAAACTCTAAACCGAGCTTGACGGCACGTTCTTTAATAGTTCTACCAGTAACACCAAGTCGTCGTCCAATTTCACACAAACTTAGGGATGAATCTGCCCAAAAAGTTCTTAAGGCCGTTTCCCATGATTGACTGTCGGGAGTACAGCGCGAGTAAGAAAATCTATCATTAATTGACTTGTCAGGAGGAGTTCGAGAATAACTAAAGCCACAAGCACAACGAAACTTACCGATGGGTTTTTTAGTTTCGTTTACCCGAGTCATACTATATTTATGGATTGTTAATTGTCTAAAATGTTCGCTGGTTGGGTCAAGACAAGGCCAAGGACCATCACCAAATGGTTTAAGAATACTTTTTGAATAATCATTTTGGAAAAAAGACTCTGCTGTTAATCCTAAAAACTGAATCAGTAAAAGATGATGAATAGGATGGCTAGCAGAATTTTTATCTAAATTACGTAACAAGTTAATTAACCAATTAGTATTTTTATTCTTATCAATTGGGCATGATAATTTATTTAATAAATCATCAGAATAATAATTTAAAAAATTTTGTACTAATGCTGTGACTTTGATAGTTTTATTCCAATTAGCTAATTGTTTCTCAAGCAAATTTATCATATACTTATCGTGCAATAAATTATACCCCGGCACCAATCTATATTGATTTAGTAACCAAAATGCATCCGCCGCAATTTGCATTTGTTGTTTATGGTTTTTATTAGATAAATCGATATAAGAGTATGGAACTTTTTTAATAGCTTCAGATGCAGAGATAAAAAGTGCAGGTTGATGTCTGTTTCTTATTTTTACATGACTATTTTCTAAAAAAAGTTGATGTTTTGGACACACAAACACTCCTGGAATTTGATGTAGACGATGCCAGTACAATTCACCTACATTTTCTAAGTCCTCACTAGCACATTTTGGGCAAAATCTTAACCATTCCGAAGACTCAATTCCACCGTGGTAAAGGCTTAAACAACTATAGACTGGGAAGTCATTTAAACCACTCATACTATCCATTAAACGTTTAACTCGAAATTCCGTTAAAAATGGACTATAAAATCGCAGCATAGTGTGGTTATCAATAAGCTGCTCAATTGTATATTTATGCCCAGGTGGTAAAACAGTTAGGAGATGATTGAGATAACATGGTAATTCTATTATTGCTGTAGCGCATTTTGAACCAAATAATTCAGACGCGACACTTTTAACTTGTGGGTATTGCAAGCGACTACTGTATCTTGCACAAATACTGTAAAGTAGCTCATCCGGATAGGGGTCAGGAAAAAAACCAATCATTTGTCCTTGTATAAAGTTATAAATTCGGTAGCTGGTCGGATATAACCCATAGATTTAAGTTGTTCATAAGCAGTAAATTTATTGTGTGATTTAGAATTGTTAACTGCTAATAATCCATCTTGATTTGGCTTTTTCCTCGTACTTTTAATTGGTTTCTGTTGCTCTTTTTTTAAATCTAATTTTTGCTCTTCACAAATCTCCATTGTTGTTAAATCAGAAGAGGCTAAAGTTTGTTTGACAGCAGGTGAAGAGCTAAGTTTACCCGATACTTTTATATTATTAGTAGTTGATTTTATTACGGATGTAATATCAGTTGGATAAACATCATCAATATTATATAGAGCTTTAACATTACCCGTTTTTAATGCATCTAAAATTGGTTTAGCTAAACGTAAGCTATCTGCTGCAACTGACTTAATTACGCCTTCATTAATAATCTCACTTTCAGTTGTCATTGCTCGGATTTGTGCAAGCATATAAATTTTGACAGCAAAGTCAGTAATTCCGCCACTACTTTCATAAAGAGCATGACACAGGGATGAAGTTAAGGGACAAGGTTTTTTTACATACTGATACCGCCAAAGTGATTCAATAAATAATTGCCAAACATCATCTTCTTCCATTGAGTCCCATATTAAATCACCTTGTCCACTACCCCGACGAGCTTGACGGAATTCTCCACTCAAAACTGACATAGCTTTATAGGTTCCAACTAAAACAACAGGAACACCAATTGTATTCACTAGTTGTACAAAGAAATTTAGCATTTTGTTGGCTCCACCACTTTTAGCTTCGTTTAGGTGCTGAATTTCATCAATAACCAAAACTCCAATGCAGTGTAACGAAGCAACGCGAGCCATACTAGGAATTAATTCATCAACTGTACGACGTGATGAAACATAATTTTTTGAGTAATTAGTTTTTAAAATTTCATCAACAGCTTGAAAAAAATTAAGGCATAATCCTTTAATAGAACCATCAAAAGGGCAATCGAGTTTGAGCCATACAATTTGAGAATGAGTAAAATTCTTATTTTTGTAGCAACTATGAATAATGACTTGAGGATATAGGGATAAAATTGCTGAGATGGCAGTAGTTTTTCCTATACCTGAAATACCAATTATAGTAAAGCCATAAGCTGAAGTATACATATAATTTGGTGGAAATTCATCATTAGAAAAAGCAGAGAGTTTCATGAACGAGTTTTTCCAAAAATCAATTTGTATAGGATTTCTAAATTGATATCCACCTCGAATTAAACGAGAAAATCTTGCTTCTAAGTCTAAATGAATTGGAAGAGGTTGAAAGAAACGAAGCACATTTTGAGCTAAGTGTAAGCGCAAGTGTATAGGTAGGCAACGCTCTGTATCATCATAACTTGGATAAGAGGCAATTGAGCTTATTACCTCTTCTGAACTCAAAATTTGAGGTAATGCTTCGATAAGAGGATTGTTACGATAACTAGAAATTAGTGGGTCGCGGTAAGATGCTTGTACAACTTTTCCTGAACCAACTAGGAGTGGTAGTGTTGAATTAGTAAAAGTCATAGTTCTAGTTTCTTTGAACGCAGTTTGCGTAATTTTTCAATTGGTTTAGGAGGCGCTATATATTCACAGGTTTCAAATGTAGATAAATTAGATGGTGATTCTTCAGCCAAGGATTCTTCTAAATCCCAATACTCTTTTGAACGCTCATAATCACGTTCAGTTCTGCGATTTTCTCGAATTAACTCGACTCGGTGATGATTATTTGGCGTTTTATATTGAGATGTTTGCTCGCTAGCTTCTTTTACAATAGATTCAATAGTCGCGTGAAATTCGGCTTGGCTTTGAATTAAATCAGTTTGTGCAACGTACTTTTCAATGTTTTTAAGTTCAAAATAATCAGTCGTTTCGTACCAATCTCTACTTTTAAATGTCTGATTGGAATCAATTAAATGCAAAGTTATCAACTGTTTATCGGTATCGTCATGTAGGTAAATATTGTCAAGGTTTCGTGGGTCAAATGCAATTTTGATTTTCCATCTACCAGAAACTCTTGCTTTTACGAACCATTGCTGCTCTGTTGCTTTTGCACAAGTGTAATACTTTGACTGAAAGTAAATTCCTTTTGGGGTAACTGAAGCTGTTGCTGTTGGCAATAAGTTTAAGCGAACAATTTCAGGTGATAAAGTTCTTAAATAACCATTTCGGTTTTGTATTCCCCATTTCCAAAGTTCTATCGGATATGGCTCAACATGGTCAGTAATCATAAACTCGTCCATCTGATACCAGTCCATCCGATGATTTTTGTTGTGGTCGAGTATACAGATAATCATTAACTTACGAAACTGGTGCAGGTCTAATACCGCATCTAATCGGTAGTCTTTATCACCTCTGTCATGGGGTTTTTGCACTGCACCTGGTATCCAACGAATCATTTTTTCATTACAGGTGTGGAAGTGACGTTCGATAATACCCTTCCAATCAGCCCTATAAGGAGGTGTATTCGATACCTTTATATTCAAGCTATTGACTAAGTTGTCGGCATTATAACCTTCGAGTTCACCTCGGTCAGCTAAGATTGTTTCGGGAAGGTGATGTGAAGGCCAGTCAAAGTCGGTAATTGTAATACCATATGTACTGCAAAACGAGACTTTATCAGCAGTCGCATTTTCTAGAGCTAACATCGCTCCTAAAAAACTAGGTCCTTCTAAACTGACACTAAAACCTGTAATTAACCTGCTAAAAACGTCAATTATAAAGTAAATTACAGGACGACCAATTATTCGACTTCTATCTAAAGAGCTTACTAAGTAAACATCCCCTATGGTGGCATCTATTTGATAAATTGAACCTGGACCAAATGCCATTTTAGTTGAATTTCCTGTCACTGCTCGGTAATCTAAATTAAATCGACGTTCACCTTTTCGCGTGCAAATTTCGTGACTAATTGAGCGTTCTTTAAAATACCAATAACGAAATTGAGCCAACGTAGGTAGTTCGTCGATTGGAGGTAAGACAGGTACTAAAACTCCGTTGTGCGAAGTGTAACCACAATGAAAGAATTTTTCTAGCGTCAGTTGAAAAGCTGACGTTAGTGTTGCTTCTTTTCGGTTTAGATAAAATAACTTGATACCACGGCGAAATTTTTCTCGAATTTCTTCGTTCACATTCACCCCAATCGGTCTTTGTGTGGTTAAGGAAAGCTTTCTTGGACGACCGCGTTTACGTTCAGAGCTTTGATGTTCTGAACCTTTACCACCACATCGTTCAAAAGATGGAAGCAAGGCATTTTTTGTTTGTCCTCCTTGCCAATAAGAGCGTAAATATTTGTAAATTGTCTTTTTAGAACAGCCTGTACGTTGAGAAACTTCACTTATTAAACTCCCCCTCAAACTCGGAATAAAAGCTTTACCATCATCCATTTCTATAATTGGTGCAATTATTGACCATGCTTTATCTCTATAGTCTTGATACTTTGAAAAAATGGGATTTAATAGCGAAACATTTTTTGCATAAGGGTCGGATTGAAGTATAAGAATGAAACCAAATTTAATCGCTTCTTCTATATCTATAAGCTTTTGCCATTTAGGAAGTGCTTTGGGATTATTAATTTCAATAGTTACTATATCTTTACCAGATGAACTAATCCAAAGTACCCGCTCAATCTTGCCTACATTAGACTCATTTAGCCACTCTAATAATGTGTTAACAACAATACTCATAGTGACTCCTCCATTTAAACAGTTCGCTCTTCAACGGTGCAGGTTTTTTTTAATATCAATGGTTCTGAAGGTTGAATTGGTTGGTTCATATCAACTAACCATAGTCGATTAGCAATGAGATAACGAACTACCGATAAACTTGTACCCGGTAATAATCCTAGTTGGTCGTCACAAAAGTTAGTGGTTTTTACTAAGGGTGTTTGACTCTTAGCCAACCGAATAAGGAGAAATTCTGCTATTCTTTTAATCAAATCTTGTGATAGTTCAAGGTCTTCTAAATTTTTAAACGGATGTAACCACTCAACATTTTTAGCAAGAACTAATGGAATTTCTTGTTCCGTGACAATTCCCCAATCAATTTCTCTTTGACTCCAATAAAGCCGTTCAATTTCTAATTTTTCTCTTGTACGCTTGGACTGTAAATCTTTAGAAAATTTAACTGTACGTGCTAATTCAATTTCTTCAATATTTCCTGCAATTGCAATCAAAAAGTCACAAGTCATTACAATTGGTGTCTTAGCTCGGGTTTCTTGTGGGTGACGAATACCACAATTAGATGCAATAGCTAAAGTTTCTTCCCTTGGCAATAAAGGGTACTGTTCTCGAATATCGGTAACAATACTTGACCATTCGAGTATATAAAAATAGTTAAGTTCCAGGTTACTTAAAAAATGATGAACTCTGTTAGTTTTCCATCCTTTAATTCGAGTTGCTAAACCAATGGAAGGAACATCTTGTATTTGCAACCAAGGTTTGTAAGAAGAACCTTTACCCTGACCACGACCAGAATCTATACGTTTAGAAATAACCGCATCATCTACAGTTCGATTTCGCTTCGCCATAAATAATACCCCCCAATCGTCGCACTTCGTCAAGGGAATTATTGAGTATACGCGGACAGACAGATTTTATAACTTATTTGATAGCTAAAATCATACCCACCCCCTTACAAGAACGAAGATTTAATTTTTATTTTCAAAGTTTTTTATGTAAATTAGCGACAAAATTTCTCAAATTTCTTTTTTTAAAGTACGCTATTAACCGCTTGGGGTTAATAGCTTTCTCGGACTACACATCACACCAATATCTTACCTGTTTTACTGACAGCAGGATAACGAAAGCCAGCTATCAAATAACAGTTCATACCATAAATTCTACTGTATGATGACAGGAGCATCGAAGCAGTCTTTAAGAAACTTTATTATTCAGTTTCCAACTTTATTATTCGGTTTCCAACTTTATTATTCAGTTTCCAACTTTATTATATTTGTACAGTAACGAGTAAAAACTAACAACTAACAACTACCCAAATGGTTGTCCCCAAAGTTTCCAATTTTCTTTGTTAAAAGGGGATTTCCATTTTTTTATTAATTCTAGTTCCAATTTTTGACGGGGTGTAGTTGAATTAGGCGCATCCCACCAAAAGGCGATATTAACTGCTGTTTTCAAACCATATTGATAGTGCAAATCCTGATACTTTTCAATGTATCCCTTGCAATCATGAATTCCTTTCCACCTATGATTAGATTTACTGGTTTCACCAACGTACAGCAGTAAATTAGCAGCCATATCTATCACAAAATAAACACAAGCTTCACCGGGGCTGTCTGCTGGTAATCTATAAAATGACAGCGAACAAGGTTTAAGTTCAAATGGATCTATTATATCCGGATCAACCTGTGGTGATGACACTTCAAATAAAGCCACTTGCAACACTGGTTCGCTTGTTCTCACTTGTTGTTGATGGGCGGATATTTGTTTTTTCCACTTTTTTAAAGCTTTCACATCCATCAACAACACCGGAGCTCTGCTAACTGTTGCAGAATCAATTTCCGAAGGTGAGAACAAATCAAGCTGATTTGTTTCCATATTCCCATAGAACACAACTTGGGAATGTTATCACTATTTTGTTATTTATGAGACATCAAATCAGTCTAAATATTTACATTTGTCAGAGAATATTAATTTCAAAGGAAATTGCTGAAAGTGTATTGATACAATATGATTAATTATTTTTAACTATTCTTGTTTCAGATTTAGTTGTAAAAAATATAACTATCATTTTGTATAATTTTATTCCTAAAATCAATAATTAATTCTAAATTCGGGCATTCTAAATTCCTTTAATGTAGAGACGTAAAATTTTACGTCTCCACAGCAAAATAAATCAACGAATATCCCGATAAAAGCGCTTGAGATAGTTAGCATCAACACCCATTCCCCAAAGGAATCCGATATAAAGATAAATTGCATTTGCCTTCCAAGCACCCCAACGGGCAACCCGACGATCGGAACTTTGAACTACACGATTTACTAAACATATTCTTCCTTTCCGTACAAGTTTTCGACACAAATCTCCATCTTCCATAATCGGTAAAGCTTCATCAAAACCACCACAATCCCAAAAGTCATTGTGACGACAAAACATGACTTGATCGCCAAATAATAAGCGCAAACCTTTGAAAAATAAATGAGGTCTAAATAGCAACGGCGCATAATAAGTTTTAAGATAATTGTGCAGCGAAGTACCCCAGCGAGTGGTTTGTTTACCAGTCATTAAAGAAATAAAGCCTCCACAGGCAACCGTTACATCGGCTAAAGTTTTCTCAATTAAAATAATTAAATCATCCGGTACAGTAGTATCAGCATGAAGAAAGCATAATATCTCACCAGTTGCTGCTTTTGCGCCATAGTTCATTTGTACCGAACGTCCGCGACAGTGAGATTGAAGAATTTTGGTTTTTACCGTTGCTGGGAAAGATTCAAAAACAGTTTTTGCAATTGTAAATGTTTCATCTTCGCTAAAACCGTCAACTACTATGATTTCCTTGGGTAATGGTGAGAGTAAAGCCAGTTGACGTAACGTTCTACCCAAGCTACTCCCTTCATTAAAAGTAGGAATAATTATCGAAACTGAAGACATTTTTTATGAATTTAGAATTATGAATTATGAATTATGAATTATGAATTATGAATTATGAATTATGAATTATGAATTATGAATTGTCTCCTGAGTTATGAGTTAGGAATTAGGAGTAAATCAACAATTATCCGTGGAATCCGTGTAATCAATTTAATCAGTGATCGGAATTATGAATTATTTTGATTTAAGAAGTTTTCCCCAAATAGAATTGTAAGGATGAACAATTTCTACTTGATGCTGATTTTGAAAAATAGGATATCCTTGATTAGCCCATTGGAAAATTCCGCCATTTAAATTAAAAACATTTTGGTATCCTGCTGAAGACAGTTTTTGAGAAACTATAGCGCTACGGTAACCAACAGAGCAATAAACTACTATGGGAGTATCTAAAGTAACTTCCCTAAGCTCTACTAAATTTAAATTATCAACATCAATATGTTGTGCTGATTTAATATGACTAACTGCGTACTCTTCCCCAGAACGAGCATCGATAATTAATGGTTTTCGTAAACCTTCCTCATCTAACCATCGAGCAAATTCAGAAATCTTTATTGCTTTAACACTCTTGAATTTAAACTTGATCAGCAGTTCGAGCAAATAAAACATAAAAACCATCATGGAATAGTTAAAATTTATACTTTAAACTTTTTTCGTATCTTCCACACTCCCATGATTTACCACAAAGTATTTAAAATATGAAGGAAAGTTAAGACGTTTTTTCAAAAAAATAAGAGTTTAAAGCAATGGGATTATTTGGATTTGGTAAAAAGCTGACTATACCTACTCCTGAAGAAGCTTTACCGGGGAGGAAGGAATCGATGCCCGTTCCAGAGAAACATTATGTCAACGGTAATTCCCTCAAACCTCCTTTTCCTGAAGGTATGGAGAAGGCTATATTTGGTATGGGATGTTTTTGGGGTGCCGAACGTAAATTCTGGCAACTGGACGGAGTTTATACTACTGCTGTAGGTTATGCTGCTGGTTCAACTCCCAACCCTACATATAAAGAAGTATGTAGTGGAATGACTGGTCATAATGAAGTTGTGCTAGTTGTGTACGATCGCGAAAAAGTCAGTTATGAACAATTGTTAAAAACTTTTTGGGAAAACCACGATCCGACTCAAGGAATGCGTCAAGGTAATGATACCGGTACTCAATATCGTTCGGGAATTTACACATATTCTGAAGAACAGAAAAAGTTAGCACAAGCATCAAAAGATTCTTATCAACAAGCTTTAAAGGAAGCTGGTTATGGGGATATTACCACGGAAATTCTGGATGCTCCCGAATTTTATTATGCTGAAGATTATCATCAGCAATATCTTGCCAAAAATCCCAACGGTTATTGTGGATTAGGTGGTACTAATGTTGCTTGTCCTGTGGGTGTAATTTCTTAAAGGATTTTAGTAGCGGTTTCGGGTTCCTCTTAGAGGGTGTTTAAAAATTTATAAATAAAACTCCCAGACTTTCAGATCCACCATTATCCCCCTTATAAAAGGGGGACTTTAACTCTCCTTTATAAGCCAGGCTTTCGGAATCAATCAATCCCATTGTGCATAAAAATCACGTAGATAAGTTGCCAGAGTTTGACTAACTTTTCTCCTTTGTAACAGTTCTATTTTGTCCTGTTTAACTAGTTCTGCGTACAGTGCTGCTGTGAGTGCTTTTTCGTCTAGCGTCTGGTGTTTACTATCCCACACAACCCAGCGCCCGTTAACCATGACGTGTTTCACATGATGATATGTGCCTCGCCGCAATATTACTTCAACTGTTGGTATCTCATCCCAATAAAAGTCAGGTATAGCAGCATCCCGGTTTCTAGAAGATGCATTTGCACCTTTGTTTGGTGTTGACGAGCAAAGTCTACAGCCGATTCAATCAGTTCATCGCTGCACCATTGACCGCCAACGGGGCTGACTTGCACATGACACATAAATTGTTTACTGTCATGATAGGTATTAAATAAGTCAGTACATAACCCAAAATAATCTTGCCTATCTAGCGGTACTGCTTTCATCAATTGCTTTGCTTGCTGTATAAGATGTGCGGGTAAACCAGCAAGAAATTGTTCTGCATCGTCGTAAACTAATAAATTCTGGTCTAATATGGGTGGATGAAATGCAACCCGGATACCAGCATCTTTATAGCCGCTTATTGTCGCAGCAGCTTCAGCTTCCATATTTTCCCAGTCACGGGGATTGTGGCTGTGTGCCACTGTACCTACTCCAGAACGCAATAAGCGCAGCCCGTCATATGCTGCTGCCAAATAGGGGTCAATATTTGGTAGGGATGAAAGTTTCACCAACCAAATTTCTAATAAGTCATCAGGAATACCCAAAGCAGCAGTGCCTATAGCCCGTCCGTGGTCATGACTGTTGATAAAGGCAGGTGTGAGCAGAAACTTCTCACCGCCAACTATCTCGGCTTTGGGATAAAGGGCGTGCAGCTCGTTGCGCTTTCCTGTGGCAATAATACGGTTGCCTGACACGCAGACACCGAAGTTCGTTTGTGGTGTGGCATCAGCATCAGCGATCGGGAATTACTAGATACG
>DESS01000129.1 GCA_002361335.1 Richelia sp. UBA3308 | reverse complement strand
GTGATAGTTGTTAGTTGTTAGTGTAATCCATCTAATGCCTGATAGTTATTAGTTATAACTCAGCACCCAACAATATTATTGTATAATTTAATACATAGAAACTTCCAAAAACAGAAAAATCCAACTTATGTAATTTACTTAGCCTTGATATTCCCACAAAAACGCCTAAAATGTGACTCAAAAATACATATGCTCGGCAATTTCCAGTTAACTTAATTTATCTAATAAAGAGAGTTTAATTATGACTCGTGTCAATCGTCGTCATTTTCTGCAATTCGCCGGTTCGACTCTCGCAGCTTTGGGTTTAAGTCAGTTTGATATCATCCGTCAAGCAAACCGTTACGGTAAGGTTTTGGCTCAAGATAACCCTCGTAAGTTGGCTTTGTTAGTGGGAATTAACGAATATCAAGAAGGACAACGTATCCGTCCGTTACGAGGTTGTCTAACTGATGTGGAAATGCAGCGAGAATTGCTGTTACATCGTTTTGGTTTCAATCCCCAGGATATTATTACTCTGACTAATGAAAAAGCAAACCGTCAAAATATCCTCGAAACTTTTGAAAATCATTTAATTAAACAAGCTAAACCCGCGGATGTGGTAGTATTCCATTTTTCCGGACATGGTTCACGAGTAATTGACCCTAATCCTATCAATAAAGATGGTCTTAACGGTACAATGATGCCTTATGACCGCCAAAATACCGGCGATGCTGGAAAAGTCCGGGATATTATGGGCAGAACACTGTTTTTGTTAATGCACGCTCTACAAACCGAAAACGTTACTGTTGTGCTTGATAGCTGTCACTCTGGAGGGGGAACCCGGGGTAATTTGGTTGTACGAGCATTTGAAGATACACGCTATGATAGTGGAAATGCTGAAGCTAGTCCCGAAGAGCTTGAATATCAAGATAAATTACTTTCTCGTTTAAAGCTTGATGCCAGCCAGTTTCAGGAACTACGGGGCAAGGGTATTGCTAAAGGTGTAGCATTGGGTTCAGCACAACGGAATCAATTAGCGGCGGATGCACGCTTTAGTGGTTTCCATGCAGGAGCATTTAGTTATTTGTTGACTCGCTATCTTTGGCAGCAATCCATTAGCCAGTCTGTAAACACAACTTTCGTTAATTTACAGCGTATTACTGAAGATGTTGCTCTTTCATCAAATGTAGTTCAAGTTCCTCAACTTGAGGTTAAACCGGGAAGTAATCATAAACAAAAACCAGTCTATTTTCTCAAACCAACCAGACAAACTGCGGAGGCTGTAATTCGTAGCGACAAAGACGGACAAATTCAGTTTTGGTTGGGTGGGGTGTCTTCTGAAAGTCTAGAATCTTTCACCAAGGGAGCAATATTTAATTTAATTGATGCTAATGGAAAGGCTTTGGCAGAGGTTGAACAAACATCTCGTAATGGTATGGTTGGATACGGCAAACTGCGTGGCTCCCAAAGAGCAGTAATTCAACCGGGTACATTGTTACGGGAAAGAGTGCGGGGTGTTCCTACAGACTTGACTTTACGAATTGGAATTGATACATCTTTAAGTAATAAAACTGAGATAGCACGGCAAGAATTACAAAAACTTGACCGAGTAGAACCAGTAGTGGTAAATCAACAGCAGGATACTGATTTTATCCTTGGTAAGATGACATCAGAATATCTCAAGCTGGCGGAAAAAGAACAAATCAAACCCCTACCTCCTGTAGGAAGCATTGGTTTATTTAGTTCTGGACTAACTCCGATTCCCGATAGCTTTGGTAGAGTCGATGAGCCAGTAGATTCAGCCATAAAAAGACTGCGATCGCGCTTTAAAATGTTGCTTGCAGGTCGGATTTTGCGCTCAATACTCAACACAAATACATCTAGCCTGAAAGTCACCGCTGATATTGTTCCCAATGGAACTAGAGGAGACTCCAGTACAATTGCTAGTCGTGGAGCAGAAGAAAGTGGACTTGTAACACAGAAAATTAAAACCACATTACAAACGTTAAAACCAGGCACAGAAATAAAGGTTCATGTAACTAATAAAGAAAATCGCAATCTTTATATCGGAGTATTGGTAATAGACAGTAGCGGAAATATTGTTCTGCTATATCCATCCGATTACGATTCAGCAGAGGATGCATCTCTTGTCAAACCCAACCAGAAACTAATTGTACCACCCACCACAGGCAACCCACAGGACTTCAAATTTATTGTTAATGGTCCTTCTGGCTTCATGGAATTGCTTATACTAGCAAGTACGGAACCTCTGAGAAATGCACTACGGGGATTAAAGCAAATAGCCAAAGGTAGAGGAACACGCTCTGGCGATCCTTTAGCACTAGAAGGAGACGAACCTACAGAAGTAATAGGGAGTTTGTTAGGGGATTTAGATAATAGTACCCGTGCAAGTATTATTGCTGTTAGAAGTGATGTCAGAGCAGTTGATACCACGCAATTAGCAGCACTATCAGCAATTATTGAAGTCGTTGAGCCTTAATTGCCCTCCAAAAGGCTATGGTGGGGCTACCCAAACAAAGCCCACCTGCGTGGGCTAAATTCGGCGCATCTTTAATATTACTGTGCTTCACCAATCAAGGTAAAAGCCGCCCAATGTATGGGTTCTCGATGGGTTTTCATCGTCTTCAACATCGCAGTACGCAAAGCAGCCGCTTTATTTCCTGTTTTCTGGTAAAAACTCATAAACTAGAGTACCACATTACAATCAACCATTGATATCCATTTAAAAGTCTTGTATATTGCTCCAAGACATTATATGGACATGGAGGAAACTTTTTCCAACTTTTTCCAACTATTTAGTTACAGTTTTTAGCCCTCAATCCCTCTCCTTACTAAGGAGAGGGAGCGATACGGCAGGGTGAGGTTTTAATTAAGCAATACTGTTAATGGTGATTTGAATATCGTTGAAATCGCGATCGCCACCGTTGGGTAAATCCTCGAAACCGAAGATGTTATTATCTAACAACTTGATGTGGTCGAAGTTATCGCTATTAGCACCCGAGAATGGGAGGTAAACTTCTGCATCACCGCTTAATGCTTCGTTCAAAGTACCATCAGCGATAATTACTGGAAGTATTATAGAACCTGCGTCAAATTCAAGGCTTCCGGTTTCTGTATTATCGTCGCTGGTAGAGAATACAGGAGAAACCAGGTTGCTCAAAGCGGTTTCTATGTAATTATCTTCACCAACTGCTACACCGTCAACAGTACCAGTAATATCATCAACTGCGTAGAAGTAAACTTGATTATCGAAGTCAGCTTCTCTGCTGATGGTGTAATCTACTGTTACTTTATCGGTAGCGAAAGTAGTTAAGTCAATCCCTTCAATTGTAGTTCCATCAACATCCGCTGTGATGATTGGAATTTCTTCTACAGATGTAGCAGCACTAACAATCTGCTCATTCAAAGACACTGTATTTTCAGTTACCACATCTTCAATGGATGTAATTCCTCCTCCTACTTGCTCAGAAGTGGTTTGTTCTAATTGTTGTTCGAGTGAATCTGTAGAAGAATTGGTTATCTCATTAGTAAGGATTTGGTTGGCTTGTGGAGCGAACAAAGCCACTTCATCATTTTGTATTGCCGATATTTCACCATTAATGGTTTCTGATTGTTCTGTATCTGTAATTTTGAAACTATCATCCGACTGGATACCATTGGTAATTACCGGAACTAATTCATCAGTATTTTCTGGTATAGAATTATTAGTTGCTCCGGTTATTAGTGTTGGGATTGTAGAACCATCGGTGGGGTTTTTGATGGTTGGGGAGATTACGGGGGTAAGGGAATCAAGACGGTTCTCGAAGTCAATATCAGTTACATTCTCGTTTTGTGCCAAAGATATTTGGTGGAAACCTCTTATTGGACTAGTTTGCACGTAACCACTTGGAACAACCTCCCGCACTACATAGTCCCCAGCAGACAAGCCAGTAAACTCGTAATAACCAGTTTCATCTTCAGGAGTATTGGGGTCATCTGTTGCGGTGAAAGTACTAGGCTCATCTGGATCTAATACTCCATTGTTGTTCAAATCCAGATAAATTTCTACACCAGCTAAACCAGTCTCGGGAGCAGTACTAACGTTAACTTCAGTGTCGCCAAAACCTAAAGCCGTGAGTGTAATAGTATCAGGTATTACTGGACTGGTATCAGTATCTAAAGTCACTGTAAATGTGCGACTTTCTCCTCCCGGAACATTGGAATAACTAGTTGGAGTAATGCTTTCGACATAACTGTAGTCATCACTCTGAGCCACCATTACGATATCTTGGAAAGCTTGATTTAATCCGGATGTAACAGCATTTACTATATTGGAGCTATTACTAGTTAATTGTTCAACTACTCCAAAACCTAATTGGTCAACTAAGTTTTGATAAGTACTTATCTGGTCGCTGGTGACGGCAAAAATTGGTACAATGTTTGCCGAAATCAAGGCTGACCTTACTTGATTAATGTCTGGATAATCTTCTCCAGTACCTGCGGGAGAGCCATCGAGAATATTGTCGCCATTATTAGGAGTAGTAATACCTGCTGCACTTCCATCCCCTGCAATATGGTAGGTGTTATCGGTAGTTAAAAGTACAACGCGACGGGAACCAGGGCGATAACCTACTTCTGTTTCTCGTAATGCAACCTGCATTAAAGCTTCTAATTGAGACTCAGGAGCATCACCACCACTTAAGGTGACCAAATTATTTACAGTTGTTTGGAATAAGTTGGTATCAGTCGTTAATGCAAGGTCGGTTTGATAAACGTAATCTGATGAACCACCAAAAGGAGGAATAGGAGTAACAGGAGTAACAGGGGAAATGGGAATAACAGGAGGAGTGGGAGAAATGGGAATAACAGGAGAGATGGGTTGATCGACAAAAGAAGTTTCCCCAAATGTGGTATCTGGTGTGTCTGATAATACAGAAGAAACGAATAAACCACCAAAATGAGAGATGGGTTTATCGACAAAAGAAGCTACTCCGAATGTAGTATTTGGTTGGACTAATAATACAGAAGAAACTAAATCGGGAACTAACGTCCTAAGAGTAGAAACATCATTCCCGAATGACCCAGAAAGGTCTTGCAGTAATACGAAATCAAGGGGCAATTCGCTACTTTCTGGGACAGTGACGGTAATGTCAAAGGTCAAGTCATCACCGGAAACTAGTTGCACATCAACCTGGTCGGGATTTAATCCACCAGGATTATCTATTGTATTGATGATAGTGCTTCTTGCTCCGTCGCCATTTAGGTCATTCCACTTGGTGCCACTTATTGAACCATTTTCTAGCAAAATAGAAATATCGTATTCCCCAGTAGTGTAACCTTTACCACTGCCTTCGATGAAGGGGTCGTAGTAAAAGTCGCAGTAACTGCTAACACCGACATAATAAGTGTCAGTAGCAGAAGCGGTGAAATCAATGAACGAGTCTCGGGTATAACTTTCGCCAGGGGCTGCGTTATCATCGCTAAAAGCTAGTTCATTTCCAGCAGAGTCAAACAATCGCAATGCAGAATCAAGAGCGGAATCGTAGTCTCGGGAATCGATATCAATTGTGACTCGTTGACCTGCTTTGAGTTGTAACTCAATTAAATCTACATCGTCTGATGGATCTATATTGGGATTGTCGCCAATGAAGCCTTTGTCAAAGAAAGAATCTTCACCATTGATTCCATTGAGTCCGGTGACAGCTTGAGGAATAGTATCATTGGGTTCATCGTCACATCCAACACATTGACGGTTTCCGAAGTCGATGTCGGTGATTTCAACCCCTTCATATCCAACTACATGATGCTCTTCATTGGGATAAGTTTGCTTCCATCCCCCTTGTAAAACTTCAGCGACATGGTAAGTATCTGGTGTCAGATCAGTGAAGGTGTAATCACCATTCGCATCGGTGGTGGTAGAAATTTCGCCGTTATCTAACTGACCATTTTGATTTTGGTCTAGATAAATAGTCCAATTTTCTAAGCCTGGTTCGTTAGCATCTCTTACTCCGTCTCCATCTAAGTCATTCCACTTGGTGCCGCTAATTGAACTATTAGCCTTGTCATCATTGATAATAGTTCCTTCACCTTGAGGATCTAAAATGTCAGCGTTGGTAGCGTTACTCAAATTAACAAAGAAAGTCTCATCACTTTCAACAATATTGTCACCATTAACAGGAATATTGATGATTTTAGTAGTTTCACCAGGATTAAAAGTAAGAGTTCCATTGCTGGCTATATAATCTGTGCCTCCACTTGCGGTGCCATCTGCTGTGGTGTAATCTACGGTGATTACTTCAGTATTAGTTTTTGATAGGGTGACATCAAAGATAAAATCTGTGGTACCACTATTACCTTCTAATACCGACACATCGCTAATAGAAATTTGTGGGGGTGGAGTAAATTCAATTGTCAGCTTTTCATCAATAGCATCTTTGAAAGTAGTGAAATCACTTGCTTCTTTAGTGAAGGCAGGACTCCCATTTGCATTAGTACCTGCAATTATGTAGTTATCGTAGAAATCTTTTACGGAACTGTCACCACCGATAACAATACCGTTGATAACGTCAACACCTGCTGCAATAGCATTATCCCTAGCAGTTGATGATATACTACTGCTTCCTCCACCGTCTCCGGATACGTCAATTGTCCAACGTCTACCATCAAAAGTATTGGAAGAAAAAAGTGGCACTGCAAAATCAATAGCTGAACCAGGATTTGTACCACCAAAGAAGGGACGACTAATACTAAGAATATCCTGAGCAAAATTTTGGGAAGCTGTTACGCTATCAATTAGTGTCCAGGGAACAACTTCTTGCTGTTGTGAAGAATCAGACCACATAATTACATTTACTGCGACCTGACCTTCAATACCTTGAGAAATTAGATTGTTGTACAGGTCAGGATTGTTAAATGCGTCTGCATAGCCTTGTACCTGCAAATCGTATTCGCTAGAGATTATACTTCTGGAGACATCAACTAAAAGCGAAACTTCACTATCAACTTTTTCTTGATTTAAGTTCAAATCAGCCATGAGTAAATATCTCCAATTAATTTTTGTGAATTTAAAATACTTGCTGGAAATAATTAACGAATCATTTCCAAGCTTATATATCTTTGAGGACTAAGAGCTTATGTATCTTTTTTGAGAGGAAAAACAATAAAAAATATGTGTATTTACGCACGATGTCTGGCATATTTTTCTTGTAGGGCGCTAAAAACCTCGGTAGATGTAGAGACGCGATATATCGCGTCTCTACACGCCAATTCGTGGGCAAACGAGGGGTCTGACCTACCATTCGCCAGCAGTATCTTACTAAGGAGAGGGGTGCCGGTCGGGCGGGGTGAGGTTTTGTATTCCATCAAGCGTGAAAAGCGCTATATTTGATTAAACTGTAATACATTGTTTTATTATTGTAGCTTTTTAATCTTTTTTATTTATTGTCTGGATTTATACTGGAATTTACAAGATATAAGATTTCGACTACCTACGTTTTTCAGAACATAAAAAATACAGCAAATCCAAAGATTCACCCTTCGCTAAGATTTTGATTTGTATTCGGCGTTGCCTACCTAGGTATGAATTATAAATGTAAAGACGTTATATATAATGTCTCTACAACGATTTGGGTTATCGGGCATTTCATAGATCAAATCAGTAACGCTTTGCATCCTTTTGAACAAAAAACAAAACTACGGAATGTACCGCTGGCTGATTTTTTCTGCGACAAAGTTGAAGTAAATTATTTTTTATGGAAGGTTATTCAGATGTTTAGAATTATTCGGTTTTATTCATTATTTTTTATCAATTTTAGTCTATGGTTAGCTTTAGTTTTTTTGTTATATGCGAAACCAGTCAAAGCTCATGTAGGTCCAACAATTGAAGAAATTGTTGAGCCTGAAATTCCAATAATTAAAGAAGATAATAATACCGATTTTTTCAATCCTGATATAGTTCCAGTCTTTCCTAATAATCAATTACCACTTATTAATATAGACCCTCTTGTCATCGATATTGATAAAAAATTTGCAAGTAATTATGAATCCTATTTAGATATTCCCAAAGGAAAATTGATCAACTTAGAGAAAACTCGTGAAATCTTGGTAAAAATTGAAAAGGCTGCTGGAGTTAAGCCTGCAATAATTTACGCTAGTTTTATTCCCGTTGAGTTAGATATGAGTTCAAGTAAAAAGAAACAAATTATAAAACGCAATCAATTTGAGTTAGTACTTATAACAGCTAAAGGAAAACCAATTCGTAAGACTATACACACAGCAAGCCAAGAAGAAATATATGATGAAGTCGAGAAATTTAACAACGAAGTAAAAAAACCTGGTAATAATAGCTATAAAGTTCCGGCTCAAAAACTTTATCAATGGATGATTAAACCATTGGAAGATAAATTAAAAGAAAGAAAAATTAATAATTTACTGTTCATTACTGATGAAAAATTACGTTCTATACCATTAGCGGCTCTTCATGATGGCAAACAGTTTTTAGTTGAAAAATATAGTATTGGTTTGACTCCTAGTTTGAGTTTAACTAAAACTGAATATAAAGATGTCAAAAAGTCGAAGATTTTAGCAATGGGAGCATCTGAATTTGAAAATAATAGACCTCTACCTGCTGTAAAAGAAGAAATATCTGCCATCTCTAAGATATGGAACACTGAATCTTATCTGAACGAAGATTTTACGCTGAGAAAACTTCAATCCTCTAAAAAACAATTTGGGATTATTCACTTAGCAACTCACGGAAATTTTGGCGAATCTCGAGAAGATTCTTTTATCCAATTTAAGAACCAAAAACTGAATTTAAATCAATTTGGAGATTTGAAATTTAACGAACCAACAGTAGAATTATTAGTACTTAGTGCTTGTCAAACATCATTAGGAAACAGGGAAGCTGAATTAGGTTTTGGTGGATTGGCTGTCAAAACTGGTGCGAAAACAGCTTTAGCTAGTTTATGGGATGTTGATGACTATGCGACTTTCGGATTGATGACTGAATTTTATCGTCAATTAAAGCAAGCACCAATAAAATCACAAGCGCTACGAAAAGCCCAAATCGCTATGCTCAAAGGTGAAATTGGGGAAGAGAATGGTATTACTAAAAAAGCGACAATAATCCCAGTACCAGATGAAGAACCTCAACTTCCAAGTCAAAGGCTTCCTAAATTTACTCATCCTTTTTACTGGGCTGCATTTACAATGATTGGTAATCCTTGGTAATAAACATTTCACAATTATTTCGGTACAAAATATAAATTTAGGGAGACATTGCAGTGTGCACGCCGTCTCTACACAATTTATATATCAATCAAAATTTTGATGTGGTGTAATTAATAGTAAAATGGAACCCATTCTCTTGAAGATTATCGCCACGATCTTGAATATCAACGAATGGAATTGCGTAATCTAATCGCGTATTCAAACCGGGAATTGGTTTCCATATTAATCCCAAGCCAACACTCGATAAAAATTTCTGTCTGGGAAATTCATTTGGATTATCGGGATGATTCCAAATTGCTCCTAAATCGAAAAATGGTGAAATTAACAGAGTGGGATTTCCAGCTTTATTATATTTGAGAGCAATTCTGTCTTCTAGGGAAAAATATACACCGTTGTCACCATAAAGTGCATTTTGTCGATAACCACGCAATGTTTTTCCTCCACCAATAGTAAATTTTTCCGAAGATAAAAGACTATCCGGGGTTAATTGTAAATCTAGTCTAACAATTAGCGAATTATGCTTACCCAATTTTTGAAATCTTTGAGCTTGAGCTAACCAACTCACAAATTGACCATCAGGCATGGGATTTTCATTCACCGTAGCATTAAACAAGCCAGTACCCAAACTAAATTGCGATCGCCCTATCCAAGCCCCCTGTTTATCTCGCTTAATATATTCTTGTCCGAATTTAAATACCCTAGTACGGCTAACACCATTACCATCTGGACCAATAGCAAAATATCCTGGTGTACTATCTAAAAAGGTTTGACTATTCCGAAATGCGAAACCCAAAGATAAAGCAAACTCTTCTTTCGGGGAACGAATTAGCGGTTGACGATAATTGATTTCATATAATTTTGAGTCACCTTCAATATTTGTTAAATAAAAACTAGCTAACTTTTTTGAATCGGTAATTCTATAATCGTTGATGACAGCACGCAGTTGTAAACTACCATTCATGGGATTAAGCGGTAAACGATAACCAAAATCATATTGATTAGTACCACCAGTGGTTGAACGATTATAGGAACTATAAATTTGGTCGCCAGAAGTAACTAAGTTATTATAGGAAAGTTTAACACCATATCTCATCTCACCCACACTAGGGGAAGAATAGTTATCAAAATTTAAAGCAGCGTTGAAAGCATTAGCTTCCACAACACGTATCTGTAAAATATTTTTACCAAAGACGTTTCCAGGTTTGAGAGTTGCTTCTACATTTTTAAATATAGGATCGGTTTTAAGCAATCTCAATTGATCTTCCAACTCACTTTTTTTTAAAGGATTGAGTTTAGCTAGTTGAATGCGATCGCGTATATAACTTTCATTGATTTTCTTTGTACCGATAATTTCCAGATTTTCTATTTTTCCCTCAATCGCGAAAATTCTGAAAACTCCGTTAACAGGTTTTTTGTCTAAAAATACTGCTCTAGATGTAATATAACCCTTATCCAAATAAAGCTGAGTAATTTTATCTGCGACTTCTCCCAATTGTTCGAGAGTTACTTTTCTTCCTTCCACGGATTGAGTTATGAAAGCAATTTCCGATGAACTCAAAACTGTATTACGTAAAATGCAAATTTTTTCAACAAAGAAACTGCTATTGTTCTTTGGTGGCTGAACTGATTCGGTTTCGGAAAAGTCGTCACACTGGTGGTTTTTAGGCTTTATAGTTGAATCTGTAAACTGACTTTTTTCATACTGCTGCACCCCTAATTGATAAAGTTGTGAAACTTCGTCTTTGGATTTTTGTATCCTTTGTTTCTGGGCTATCTTGACTTCTTCACTAGTAACAGATAATCCATCCTTTACTACAGCTTCTACAGGGTATGTACATAAAAACACACTGACAACGGCGTTCATCAAAGGTGCGGCTAAAAATCCCAGACTGTAGCGCATGAGTCAATCCTCCACCAAGTTGTTAATAGCAATTATTTATACCTTTATTCTCTTATAGCTTATGTAATAATTTTTGTATTAAATCGGAAAATTAGAGTGTCTTTTTTTGACACTGAATATGAAGTTTTATGTAATGCCGGAAATTTATTTTTACTCAAGAATTAATTTGTAGAAAGTGGGAATATTTTATTGAAGTACACATAAAAAAACCCCCATTCTCGTAAGAATAAGTGGGGGTTTTACGATAAATTTAAGTATTTAGGAGATTGAACTAGAAAGACTGCTTTCAAAATATTTTTTGTATCCTTCTAGTATTCCTTAAGAACTTCAGTTTTCTAAAAGTTGCTAAATTAATGCAACTAACCATATTTCTAAAAAAAATGTCAATTATTTATTCGGCTTTATATGTACAGTCCTTAATACAACGTACTCCAAGCATACTTGTAACATAACCATCTCTACTGTTTCTCTTACCTGCTACATCAGTATCATAATATATTCTTACTCCACCACTGGCACCGTATTTATCGCATACTTATTGTTTTGATGAAAAACCAACTTGGTTATATTTAAGTTTTTTAGCATAAGTGATGGCTTTTTGTTTGCATTTCTTTTTCTTATTAGCAAGAAATCCTCCAACTTTGCCTAAATTAACCCATCCTTTTACTACTTTACCATTTATTTGATACTGAGCTTTACAATCTCTAGGTATGGCATAAGCTGGAGCATTTGAAACAACAAATGGAATTGCGATTGTGGAAATAACAAATGCAAACAAGGAATACTTTGCTTTACCGGTTCTATTCATCTGATTACCTTTATTAATTGTTTTAGACTATGGGCATATTTTTTGGAAACGATTAATCAATCATTTCCGAGCTTATATATCTTTGAGAACTCAACACTTATGTATCTTTTTTGAGAGAATATTTATATTTGTACTTATTGAATTTTCAAATACATAAAATGACCAATAAATATACTTATATATAGGAATTTAGTTTGAATTTTGTATAAAAAATGGAGTGGGTGATTTGATATATGATTTTCATTTACTGGATAATCTAAATACTTGTAAAGAAGTGATATAATTGCCTGATAGTTTTGTGAATCAAATTTTGTGATGATTTAGCAATCATTGACAAAATATGCGAGAAGTAGCATATTGAAAAAATGAGCGATTTATTAAAACCAGTTGAGTGGATTGGTAGTTAACTCGACGATTTAAAAGAATTCCCAGAAGAAGTACAACAGGTAATGGGTTATGCTTTGTATTTAGCTCAATGTGGGGAAAAACATGATTCAGTCAAACCACTCAAAGGATTTAAGGGTGCTGGAGTATTGGAAATTGTTGAAAATTTTGATAGCGATACTTATAGAGCTGTATATACAGTTAAGTTTACAGATGTAATTTACGTTTTACATAGTTTTCAAAAGAAATCAAAACGTGGGATTTCTACACCAAAAAAAGAGATTGAATTAATAGAAGCACGCTTAAAACGAGCCAAAGAACATTACGAACAAAACTATCAATAGTAAATGAAAGGATTGTTTTATGACAGAAGATTTAAAAAATCAAGAAATAAGCGTTACTAAAAGTAGTGGAAATGTTTTTGCTGACTTAGGTTTGGCTAACCCAGAAGAATTAATTATCAAAGCAGAATTAGCACGTCAAATTGCAAAAATTATCACGCAGCAAAAAATGACTCAAACAGAAGCTGCACAAATATTAGGATTAGATCAAGCAAAAGTATCTGCTTTGATAAAAGGAAAATTATCTGGTTTTTCGATAGAACGACTTTTTCGATTTTTGAATGCTTTTGATTGTGATGTGGAAATTGTGGTTAAGAATAAACAACCATTATCTCCAGCTCAGACAAAGGTTTGTATTTCTTTAGAATAAGGCAACTGAGTGATTTATCACAATTGTCACTATTACAATAGTCGAAAGTAATAGATAAATCAAAAATCAAAAATCAAAAAATTAGGAATGGCCGCAACTGGCCGCCTTTTCTTGTAGGGTGCTTGTACACTGATTGATTATAAACGCAATAATCAGCTTGTAGTACGGCAGCAACCAGGTATTGTGACAATTGCGTAAGTCTTGAAAATAACTAATACCATTTCTTTATAAAGATGCGCCAAATTTAGCCAACGCAGATGGGCTTTGTAGTTTTAGCGATACCCTTATAGGGTATTGCGTAAAAATTGCTTTTAATTTAACCAATTTCAAAACTAAATGACAGAGTAGCAATATTAGAAGTTTTTACCTCTGTTGTTGTAGCGCTACTACGGGTACTTTCCTCATTCAAACTATTTAGTAAATCCCCAATTACTTCAGAACCTCTAGTTGTATCAACGGAACATTTTTCTTTATTTTCTTCCTGTATATTTAATTGCTGAGCTATTCGTTTTAATCCATATACTGCATTATCTAATGGTGAACGACTAGCAATTACTAATACTTCTGCAAATCCTTTTTCTATTGCTTTTAATTCAAGTTTTTGCGGTTCACCAATAATTAAATTATCATTTGATGATAGCACACCTGTGGACTGGTAAGGAAAAATGACTTCTAAAACACCAGTGGAATCCATTATTAGTGTAGCCACATAAAGATTATAAGGACTCTTATTTTTAACCCGAAATTGAAATAATTTATTTAGAGGAAGATTTTTTTCCGGATAAATTTGTTTAGAATCAGGACGATTATTCCTTGCTTTAAGAGTAGAAATTCTCGCAAAAATTTGATTTGGTTGCTCAACTAAGTTCATGGAAACTTCTACATCCAATTGAGATGAGTTAGGATTTAAAGTCATTTCCACAAATCGAGTTGCTAGAAAAGATTTGAGTTTTGGTTGCAGACGACAAATCGCACCGTTGATTGATTCTTCTTTTTCACCAAAAGATTGGGGTACAATTTGTAATCCTTCGGTAAATAAACCGATACTATTAACTTCTGGTAGATTCTCTACTTGTTGCTGTTTTAATATTTGTAAATACTCCTTAGTCATTCGACTCAAAATAAACTGTACTCCTTCGGGGTATGGTATATTACCGGATTGTGGGAGTATAGGTTTTATCCGATAAATTTCAGAAAGTTTTTGTTCTGCGGTATTAATTTCTGCTGCAAGAGAAGAGTCTAAACCAATACTTAAATTCAAATCTGCTGGTATCATCCGACTCGATTCTTGTAATCGCATTCCAGGTTTTAGAGAAGTTATATTTCCTCTTGTTCCTTGCAATGGAATTCCAGGTTTTAGAGAATTTCCTGACTCTATGTCTACAAGTTTTGCTGTAGCTTTCAAACCTTTACGGGATTCTAATTTTAGTTTCCCTCGTATTTGTCCAGTTTGATTTACAATCGAAAATGTTGCACCTCTATTAAAGGTTTCTAAGCTTTTATAATCTATTCCTCCCAACCATAAATTGGCTTGATTTCCTTCTACTCCAGTGATGACTGCATCTGTTGGCAGAAGTTTCCGATCAATAAAATACATTGGTTGGTTTTGATTACCATCTGCGAAGGGTGTATTTTTACCCACATTTTTCACTTTAGGAGCAATGTTGGTAATCATATTTTTCACACTATCGGTTTCTTGCCAAAGATATTGCGTCATCATATAAGTAAATGCACCAGCATGAAAATCACCAAAAGATGCATCTAAAGCTTCTTCATCACGTTGAGCTGCTGCGAGTACTATTCCTTTAGCAACACTGTTACAGCGACGACGAGCAAATTCTTCCTCAGTAATTCCCAATCGCTTCATCCAGTCTTTTTGATACTCAATTGCTTTTGGACTGGGTTTTGCAGAATCTATTTCTAGATTATTACGAATTGGCGATCGCACTAAATAATTTCCACGAGTACCACCACCAGAAAAGCAACTATCCAAGAGAATGGTAACGTTTTCCGTTTTCAATCCAGACATTAACAAGAATAAGGTGCGTCCCATGATATCTTGGGGAAAACCATTTAATGTGTCATCCATTGGCACCAAAGTACTGTTATACTCATCATTGAATTGTGGATTAGAACAATTTTGGATGGGATTAGGGTCGCGCAATCTGAAACCATGACCAGAAAAATGGAATACTACTACATCCCCTGGCTTGGCTTGTTTGATTAAATGTTCTTCAAAAGCAGTTAAAATATTGCTGCGAGTTGGTTGCTTAGCAGTAGATTCATCAGTTGTCAACCTCAGAATATCACTTTGTTTAAATCCAAAACGATGAATTAGGAGTTGTTGCTGTAAATCTACATCAGTAACGCATCCATTTAATTTCAGATTATCGTTATTTGGATAATTAATTCCTACTAATAGTGCTAGTTTGCGGGAAGTTTTTTGTGCAAGAACTTGAGCGTAACGGTTTCCTTTTTCAGAGATATTATAATGACTTAAGCCCAAGGTGGCTAAAGTGGAACCTGCAAATTGTAAGAAATGGCGACGTTTCATTATAATTGTTAGTTGTTAATTGTTAGTTGTTAGTTGTTAGTTGTTAGTTGTTAGTTGTTAATTGTGAGTAGTTAATTAGAGCCGAATCA
>DESS01000127.1 GCA_002361335.1 Richelia sp. UBA3308 | reverse complement strand
TTGGGCCGAAGGGCATGGGGAATTCCAGCCTTCTTGATTTTTCATTCTAAATTCTAAATTCTAAATTCTAAATTCTTAACTTAGATTCCAGAAGATGGATGAAAGGAAGCAAGCGGCAATTAATCCAGTTGCATCGGCGAGTAGTGCGGCAACTAAAGCATGACGAATGCGAGTAATTCCTACTGCACCAAAGTAAACGGCAAGTACATAAAAAGTTGTTTCGGTACTTCCCATCATGGTGGAAGCGACAAATGCACTATAGGAATCCGGTGCTTTTTCAACTAATTCACTCATGATTCCAAATGCACCTCCTCCAGATAAGGGGCGTATTAAAGCCATTGGTAAGACTTCAGCTGGCAGTTGAATTAAAGTAGTAATCGGATTTAAAATAGTGGCGATCGCTTTCATGGCTCCTGATGCCCGAAACATGCCAATTGCCACTAAAATTGCAACTAGAAACGGAATAATGCGAATCGCAATATCAAATCCTTGTTTGGCTCCTTCCGTGACAGCTTCATAAACTTTCACTCCTCTTCCGACTCCATAGGCAACAATTAATAGCATTAAAGCTGGCATTAACCAATGGGAAAGAAAATCTTGATTAAAAAATCCTCCTAAACTACCAGCTTTGATGACTCCATAAATCCAACTGCTAATAAATCCGAGAATAAATAACCAAGCTACCGTTTGGGAAATTTTTCCTACCGGATAAAGAAGATGAGAATAATCAGCTTCTTCAAAGTTTGCGGTTTCAGTTTCCGTTTCAGTGTCAGTTTCTGAATTTTCAGATGACTCTATAGATTCAACTTGAGGTGAAATCATTTCATCTGAAATTTTGCTTCTGTTTCCTAACCATAGCGCTACAGTAACTCCAACTAATGTAGATAATGAAGTAGCAATGAAAGTAGGTAGCCAAATTGCTGCAGGATCTGTACTATTTGCTGCAGCCCTAACCCCAATTACACCAAGAGGAAATAAAGCAATACTAGAAGTGTTAATCGCCAGGAATAAACACATCGCATTAGTAGCAGTTCCTTTCAAGGGGTTGATTTTATTTAATTCAACCATTGCTTTAATTCCAAAAGGAGTAGCTGCATTTCCTAAACCCAACATATTGGCAGAAATATTGAGAATCATTGCTCCCATTGCCGGATGAGTCTCGGGAACATCGGGAAATAATCTGACCATTAAAGGTTTAAGATATTTAGCTAGGGTATACATCAAACCACCAGCTTCTAAAACCCGCACAAATCCGAGCCAAAGTGCCATGACTCCGATTAAATTAATCGCTAAATTCACAGCAGTTTTCGCTGACTCAAAACTTGCCTTCGTTACAGCTTCCATATTGTTGGTATAAGCTGCAAAAATAATTGCGATCGCAATAAAACCAACGAAAACAAGATTAATTGCACTAGGTTTTTGTGATACGTTAGATTCAGCCATAATATTTTTCGATAAATATCCCACAGAGAATAAATCACTAACCATCGCAGCATATCGCTACGCTCCCTGTAGATGCAAAGTCAGACTGATACCAAAGCGCTTCGGACAATTCATAATGGCGGAATTATGAATTATGAATTATGAATTATTTGGTCAAATTTGTTATATTGCTTCCCCTGGTGCCAAACTAAGTCAGGAAAAACCGTGGGTTTTAAAGGTGAAGTTATATTTCGCCAACAACATTACTGTGCAATCAAAAAACCTTCCACAACTGCGGAAGGTTGGCAAACCAAATTTATCAAAGGCCAAATTAGCTCAAATTTAAGTTTTAACTAAGTTGGACAATTTTCCTTTTATACAAATTCTGTATGAGGCTGCGCGGGCAGCGCCCTCCAAAAGGCTATGGTGGGGCTACCCAAACAAAGCCCACCGGTGGGGTGGCTTAAATTCGGCGCATCTTTATAAAGAAATGGGATTAAAAGATTATATTATTTTTTGCATCTGTCTGTAGATATACTTTTATTGATTTAAAAATAATTTAACCATTGGAACTTCAGTTAAATGTGTGAAGTCTTATTGATTGTGAAATTAGCTCTGGATCTTAATTTTTACATAGTAATAAATTGATTAATTATTTATGTTGAAAATGAAACTATTATCTCGCTATTTGTTAGGAATTATTGGATTTTGTCTACCAATTTCTATTGCTGTAATTCTAACTCCGATGCAATCAGCTTATGGTTGTTCTCCTAGGCCAGGAAGTAAACCTTTAACGATTGCTCAAAGAGTAGATAAAACTCCGATTGTATTTCAAGGAATTGTGAGAAAAGTTGAAGGAGATACCCTTACTATTTACGTTAAAAGATATTTTAAAGGTACTGGTCCGAAAGTCGTAAATCTTAAAGGATTTAATCTTACTTCCTGCGATAATTTTATTCAAAAACCAGGAGGAAATTTTATCTTATTTGCAGAAAATAAAGGTACTCAACCGTGGAATGCAGTTTATGATGGTGCTTTTGGTTCGGTACGTGTTTGGGATGAAGAAACTCGTAATGAGCTAAGGGAATTAGGATTGATTGGTGGTAAACCAACAAATGTTTCTCAGTACAGTTTTGATAGTAGAAAAACTGTTGAAACCGTAGAGAACCGAATTGGTACAGTTAAGCGGATACACGATAAACTTTATATTATTGTGACTGAGGATAATAATGGAAGATTTGCGCCTTATAATTTACCAGATCAATTAAAAAAGGATGGATTGATGCTTCTTTTTAATGGAGAAGTTAAAGAAATTTACAAGAACGAACGTTGGGCGGCTACCCCTTTTAAATTGAATGATTATAAGGTTGTAAATAGAGATAAAAAATCAATTAAAAGTAATCAAACTGGTTGCGGCTGTCGCAAACAATAAAATAGATGATAGATTATGGTTTATCGGGTAAAGTTGCTTTAGTTACTGGTGTTAGCCGAAAGATCGGAATTGGTGCGGCTATTTCTCATTATTTAGCCGTATCAGGTGCAAATATATTTACAACTTATTATCGTCCTTTTGAGGAACTTATGCCTTGGGGTAGTAACTCAACTGAGGCAGAATAAATTATGATAAAATGTTTTTTCAACCTCTTCAGGACTTACGCAATTGTCACAAGACTCTGGTTGGTGCCGTACACTCATTGCCTAGTTAATAGGTTGAAAAGCAGTCTGTGTACAAGCACCACTAGTACCGCTTCGCGGAAGTAAGAAGTAAGAAGTAAGAAGTAAGAAGTTTGATTTTCT
>DESS01000128.1:1480-8589 GCA_002361335.1 Richelia sp. UBA3308 | reverse complement strand
CTGTGGGTGCGGAATGTGGGATTTAAAGGTCACTTTGAAAATGGAGTTCTAATTATAACTTCTTCTGATTACCCTGAATTTGCAGCTACAGCCTGGGATGCTGGAAATGATACGATTCTCTTGCGTTCATCAAAAATTGAAAACGGGAAAAGCTATATGTATATCGAGACAACGACTCTTAAAGAAGATAATTCTCGTGTACGGAGTACTCAGATTTTCCAAGAAGGGGATTTTGACGGGATTACGTATATAGAAGAAACCCGTCAGAAAGAAGTTGTTTAGAAAAGTCTTGGGAACTTAAACCTTTATTCCATTAACAAAACATAGATTCATCAAGTTTTCAGGATTTACCCCTCGAAACTGATCCACTCGGTTTTCTAGAAAAGTGCCACTACAATTTATCCCGTCGTATCGAATATTCCGTGCCCTTACATCAGTACTTAGAAAATGAAAAAATTCCATGTGTGTCCAGCCATTTTTGTATTCCGTAATCATGCGGCACATATTATTACCAACAGATGTAATTGGACACTCAATACTTTCTTCTCCTAAGTAGCCCACGGCACGTACTATATGTTGTGGACAAGCATGTAGAATAGTTTCCATCTCATTCTCTAGCTTATTTTCATTAACATTCCACACTTTAAATCTATGGTGTACAGAAATTCCGTCTGGGAAGAGGAATTTTTCTTGTGAAATTACCTCATTGCTAAATTGGGTATAACGGACTACTTTATCACCATTATCATAAACATACCAACGACGACCTTCCCACTTTCCCATTGATTTATTAAATAATTCTACTCCGTTCATTTTTTGCCTCCATAATTTCAATATCCTCTCCTGAGAGCTTGTTTGCAAAGCCACAAAAGATTCGTCTAAAGTATATACGTAAAATTAGTTTATCTGTTTCATTTTGCTGGTTATCTAGATTTGACCAGAAATCATAGGGCTACCGCTGCCCCTAGTTTCTAACTATGGGGTAAGCCCGTCGGACAATTCATTCCGGTGTTTTTGATTACAGCAACTAAATAAAATTGCTCAATAAAGCTAATTTCCCTGGTAATTAAATATTTAATTAATACTACATTCGTTCTTGTCGAAAACCAGAATATCCACCTGTAGTAAACCAATATTCCCAAGTTCCACCATCAGCAGCTAACCAATTATTCAGGTCAAATGAACCACTCCCTTCCGGAGTACCTTCAATTCTATAAACTTTAACTGCTCGCCCACGATCATCCCAAATTAAAGGCAATCCCGGCTCGATCTGTTCTGGAAATGCGCCATTACTTTGCAAAAAATAAGCATCTTGTCCCCTATCTGAATCATTGCCAAAAACCTGAGCAATTCCGTTTTCATCAATGGCGACAAAGGCACCTTCCTCTAAACCTATACCATAAACTGGTTGATTTTCAGCAACCATAATTCGAGCCATGAATCCGAAAATTCTCCCATATCTAGTCTCGGGATGAATCTCATTACGCCGATCCAAGTGGGTGTCAGTAATCACATTTTTCAGAAACGGAATTTGCAGAAAATCGCTACGAAAAATATCCTCAGTATTACGATGAAAAGGATCGTCCAAAATTTCCGAACTCAGTACTCCTTGACGACAAGGAGCATAATAATAATCTCCTAAAATTGCCATACCAGCACTGGTACCAGCTACAGGAACTTTTTTATGATTAATTAAGTAATTAATTGCATTTTCCGTAGCCGTTCCTTGCCAATAATCTTCATATTCATTCTGATCCCCACCAGCAAAATATAAAGCATCAGCGTCTTTAATGTATTGCACAACCTCTGGGTTATTGGCTGCTTCTCGACTGTTTATACAAAGTTCAGCTGCGGAATTGATCAAATCTCTGTAGTTATCCGCAATCCACTGTGCTTGTTTACCGGGCTTACCACAGCGCAGGACTAAATAATCTCCATAATTGGCTTGCTTAAGAAACCATGTTGTAGCTGCATCTTCTCCCACTGTATCTTCTTCTGCACCACCAATTAACAGAATGGCAGGTTTTTGAGCAGAACTATTAACTTTTCCATATTCTAGATAATAATCAAAGTTGTTGGGATCATCTACTCGTCTGAAATCTGAGAATCTTCTTGCCATAAACCGATTACCCTTGATGAATGCTTTTCATATTACAGTAGCTTAAATATCCCGGTGGAATTTGAAAATGTCCGGTTATTTGAGTTAATTTCTCGACAAAAACGAAAAACTTTTTTATCTGAGTTTTTTGATCAAGCTTTAAAATCTAAGAATCAAGAATATAAATCAACTTTTATAGACTATAAAATTATACATATCTTTCAGTTCAACACTAATTTTGGGATTTTCAAGAACTCCACATTCTTTTAATCCAAGCTTTTGCAAAATTCGACGGGAACCTCGATTATTAATATCAGCAAATGCCACCAGTTCACTTACTGTCTGACTATCAACAAACCAAGGTAGACAAGCTTCAAGGGACTCAGACATCAAACCTTTTCCCCAGTATAACTTTGAAAGTGCATAACTAAGCATTACTGGTTTATAGGGAGTTTGGCTAATGAGAGGAGTTATGAAGCTAGGTTTTGAGATTTGATAAAAGCTGATAAAACCAATTGGCTTTTTGCTTTGACACATTCGCAGAACAAAATGGTATTTATACCAAGGAACTTGATTGTGATTACTCTGGTAGATAGAGTGAATATTCTCAAGGGGGCGATAAATTTCACCTCTCATCTTCCAAACATCGGGTTCTTTTAGGAAATCAATAATTTCTGGTTCATCAGATGGCAATAAAAGACCAATTTCTATTCTTTTTGTTGTCAAAAGGGGTTCGCTGCTCAACTGCCACGCCAATATATCTGTGAGTGTGAATATATCTTCTTCAACAATTATCTCCCCCGAACTTCTAAGAGCTATGTTTACAGTAAAACGATCCGGTGGTTCAAAGTCAACCTGTAGTTCTTCAAGACTTGATTTGGAACCAGCTACCTTAAAACAGCGAAACCGAAGAATCCCTATAAACCTATCCGCAAATAATGAAAGTTGAAATGGTTCAAGAAACTGCTTAAACTCAGTGATTAGCTTTTGATGTGAATCAAGACGCTGCTTCCAGTGCAATTGCTCAATCCGCCATGAAAACGATCGATTAATTACGAGAAGATCTTCACTCATAATTCCAATACTGCTCGATTATTGCCACCAACTATATCAATCAGTTGTATTATAATACCAATTCTGTATGAGGCTGCGCGGGCAGCGCCCTCCAAAAGGCTATGGTGGGGCTACCCAAACAAAGCCCACCTAATGGTGGGCTTAATTCGGCGCATCTTTATAAAGAAATGGTATAAGCCAGAATTTTCCCAGGAACACCCCAAGAAATACCCGGTTACTTCCGGATTTCCCTTACTGCCAGCGAAGACATGATTTCTCGCGCCTTACCCAAATTCCAAGCTGCGATGGAATACGCTGTTGCCAATCCCCATGGTTAGATTTGAATACATATATTTGATTGGCGTTCGTATTTATCAATTCTTGTGGTACGGGCATCCTGCCCGTTTATTTGAAAAATTTATTTCAAAACCTTTATTTTAAAACTGTTATTTTAAATTGACTAATAATCGAAACTTTCAAAATAGTAATATGAACTACATCTATTGGCAAAATTAAGTATTGCTTTGTAAAGTGCAACATATAAATAAAAGCTGATGTTCTAATTAAGAAAACTTTATTATGGATGCTATTTTCATTGATGTACTATCCGGAAAATATTTTTATTTGATTATTATAATATTCTTCATAATTAAAGATTTAACTTATTGAGCAAATATACACCTTTAATAGCTAATTATTTATGTAAAAAATAGATATCAATCTAATCACAATGTAACTTGATTACGTTGTTTTTTTATATTTTATTATTTTATATATTTAGGTGGATGATATAAGCATCTAGGTTTGTTTTTCTGCTATTAACGAATAAGCCAAATACAATATAACCGGTAAGAGTATCCCTAGTTTCATTTACAAGTTGACTTTGTATTCCAGTCAATAGAAAACCGGTATATTGACTTAGTATTTTCTTCCCTGTTCTCTGTTCATTTTATTTATTGAGAGATTATAGAGATAAATTATGCTGTCAGATTTTCTAGATACATTACGTCATTTACTCACTTCACCATGGAGTTTGATTCTTAAAGTAGGATTACCTATTTTTTTATTGTACTCATTTTCTGAACTATATAAGTACAGAGGAATAAAAAACACAATACAAAACAAATATTCTGATGAAAGAGATATAATTCTAAGAAAAAAATTTCCAAATATTCCACCAAATCAAGATTCTATCGATTGGTTTAAATCAAAGAAAATAAAGATTGAAAGTAGACATAAAAAAACTTTAATTTTCACAATCTTATATTTTATTAGTGTACTTTTTGCTGGTATTTCATTCTTGATTTCCCCTTCTCCATATCTAACAATTCATGGTTCTAATACAATTGGCTCCAGATTAGTACCAGAACTTGCAAAAGCATTTTTAGAAAGAAAACTTCAAGCCGATCAAATTGAGATACGAGAGAACAAAAATGAACCAGTTGAAAAGCTTGTTACCGGTAGAGGACAATTTGTACGACTTGCAATTGAAACACATGGAAAAGGCTCTGGGACTGGTTTTAAATGTATCATTGAAAATCAATGCGATATTGGTATGTCTTCAAGAGAAATCAAGACAGATGAAAAGACAAAAATTTTAAGTAAGTTCAATGCACAGAACTTCTCAAATGACTTTGAAACTACGATTGCTATTGATGGAGTAGCTGTAATTGTTCAGAAAGGCAATCCTATAGAAGAACTGAGTTTAAAGCAACTTGCTGACATTTTTTCGGGTAGAATCACAAACTGGGAACAGATTACTAATCAAAAAAATGGAAAAATCAATCTTTACGTCAGAGATGAAAACTCCGGAACAAGAGAAGTCTTTGTAAAAAAAGCTTTAAATGGAAAGAAAATTTCATCGGATGCTGAAAACTTTGAGGATAGTACTAAGTTATCCAATCGTGTTGCTAATGATAGACAAGGAATTGGATTTATTAGCCAAAACTACATTAGAAACGCAAAGGCAATTAAGATTTTTGATAATGGAACAAAACCTCTTTTACCAGATAAATGTTTTATGGTTACTGAGGAATACCTGCTTTCTAGACGACTTTATCTCTATTTACCAGAATGGTGGAGAAAAGGGGAGAAGGAGCGGTACATAAAAAGTCGCGATTTTGTCAATTTTTCTCTGTCTCCTGAAGGCCAAAAAATTGTTGAAAATGAAGATTTTATTCCTGTAGCAAATCTTGAACAGGATATTAATAATTGTTCTATTTCTGATGGTGGAAGTACAATTACTCGAATTCCCGTAACTCTGTTCTTTAAAGTTAATAGCAATCAACTTGATAGTAAAGGAATTCAAGACATTGATCGTATTGTAGAACTATTACAAAAACCCGATTTTCAAGATAAAGATGTCATCGTTCGTGGCTTTGCTGATAATCGTGGAAATCCAGAGGTAAACTTAAAAATTTCTCAACAGAGAGCAGAATATGTAGCTGATCTCTTGAGACAAAAGGGAGTTACACCAAAGATTGTGCGTGGGTTTGGAGAAGAAAATCCTATTGCTTCTAATGACTCTGAAGAAGGACGACAAAAGAATCGTCGAGTGGAAATTTGGTTGCAATAAAAAGTGAGAGAGTGAGGGAGTGAGGGAGCTCCGGGAGGGGTAATTGGTGCTGGTATTTTACCCCAACCAATTACTAGCACGCCTTCGGGACGGTGGGGTTTTAAACCCTGCATGTCTCGATAAATATAGCCAAAATCTAATTCTCAACTTAAATCTAATTCTCAACTTATAAAATTCTTAGTCATAAGTAAGTTGCCACAAATAAACTGTTACAGAATGTAAATCACCCTCAAACCCTTATTCCTATTGCCTAATCCGGTATTACTCTTTTCAAGGCCAACCTACTTATTTAAATTTTAAGGAGACTCAAAGATGGGAAAATTATGGACTCAAATACGTCCAGTATTAATCTATTTTGTTCTATTTTGTGCATCGATTATCGTAATTGTTGGGTGTGAAGAAATTATTAAGAATAATACACAATTGGGAGGTGAACTGATAGATAAAATTGGCAACTCACAATTTCTTGCTACTCTCGAATCCATGAGCATCATTGGAGGTGTAATTTTTTATATTTTGAATAATAAAAATACTAAGCAAAATTAATTATACATATAGATATTGGCTTCTTCAGTACATAGTATGCTAAAAGCATGAGAGCATCCCAAATTCCCAAAAAGCCCACAGGCTATAAGCCTGAGGCTAGTATTACTAAGCCCACGTAGGTGGGCTTTGTTTGTGTAGCCGCACCCTTAAGCGGGTGTCGGATCAAAGCTCCCAAAAGTATTGAGCAAAAGTTTGAAATCCTAAAGCCCGAATGTAACTAGCTTTATAAATTACCTTGATAGTAAATACTATTTTTTATTAAGAGTTCCCCCCAACCCTTTTGCCTTTTTTTCTTATTTTTCTAGCATACTAAGTACAGATGAGCCAGACATTGCTAGCAATTTGTGCCGAATTACGTAAAAAAATATTTGAATAAGTCAACAAAGCCATAAATACTAACAGTAAGTAAAAATAATGCTGTTAGTTTGGTAATTCTTGTTTGAGCTGTGGGTGCAATTGCTTCTCTTACTAAGATGGATAGTGATGCACCAACTACAAAACTTAAACCCAAAATTAAATAAGGTAGATCGGTAATAAAGGTGGAAATTGTCAGCATTATTAATGCCATTCCTAGCATTATTAACTCTATAAATCTCGGTGGATTATATTGACTTGCTAAAAACAGGGTATGTATCCAAGAGTAACAGGTTCTAATCATGATGCGGAAGGAGACAAGGAGACAAGGGGACAAGGAGACAAGGAAGGGGACAAGGGGACAAGGAAGGGGATGGGGAATAATTGTTAACTGATAACTCTTAACTACTAACTCTGTTGCTGCTAATTTTTAACTTTCAAGAAACACTAGTACCGCGGGAGCGGAAGTAAGAAGTAAGAAGT
>DESS01000128.1:0-1445 GCA_002361335.1 Richelia sp. UBA3308 | reverse complement strand
AAGTAAGAAGTTTGATATATAAAGGCTTTTGAGCCATTTTTAATGATTGCCTTATTTACGCCGTGCTGTACTAGTAGTGCACCAAGGAGAGAGTTGCCCTGGTTAATTTTTACGACTCACTATTCACTACTCATTACTCCCTGAATTCCACAACTTTTAACTTCTTGCTCCTACTTTCTTTGGTGTTCCATTGACGTTGGCTGTATCTTCTGGAAGTTCTACACCGAAGACGCGGGAGAAGGTTTTCTCTACTTTGTAGCCGGTATCAATTGATTCTAACGGATCTTTCCGCAATCGGTGACGCAAACACAAGGCGATGACGCGGCGAATGTCGTCTATGGTGACTTCGTTTCTTCCTTCAAAGGCGGTTAAGGCTTTGGCGGCACGGTTGGTTACGATGTCACCCCGTAATCCATCTACGTCTAATTCGGAACATACTTCGGAAATTTTTACCCGATGGTCGTATTCTATATTAACTGAAGGTAATAGTTCTTGGGCTTTGATGATGCGCTGTTGCAGTTCTTGTTGTTGTTGTTGATATTTTTCGATGAATTCGCCAGGATTTTGGTCAAATTCTGACCTTTGTTCTACTATTTGCACTCTTAATGCTGGTTCTTTGACGGTGTGAATTTCGGCGTGCATTCCGAATCTATCAAGCAATTGGGGTCGTAATTCTCCTTCTTCTGGGTTTCCGGAACCAACTAGAACAAAACGCGCTGGGTGACGAATGGAAATTCCTTCACGTTCGACGGTGTTCCAACCGCTAGCGGCAGAATCTAATAGTACGTCTACTAAATGATCGTCTAATAAGTTGACTTCATCAACGTAGAGAATACCCCTATTGGCTTTGGCTAAAAGTCCTGGTTCAAAGGCTTTGACACCTTCGGATAATGCTTTTTCAATGTCAATGGTACCGCAAACTCGGTCTTCTGTTGCTCCCAAAGGTAAATCTACCATTGGTACTTTCATCTGCTCTAGGGGAATATCTTCGCCAAGTTCTAATTTTTGACGAGCTTGATCGCCCATAATATCTGGATCGCTAGGATGAGAATTGAAGGGATCATCAGCAACCACAGGAATTTCTGGAAGTAGATCGGCAAGGGCTCGAATCGTGGTTGACTTGCCTGTTCCGCGATCGCCCATGATCATTACGCCGCCAACTTTGGGATCGATTACGTTCAAAATTAGAGCCAGTTTCATTTCTGACTGACCGACAATGGCGGTAAAAGGAAATACCACGCGGCGCGCATTTTTCTGATTTTGAATAGTAGAACTCACTTATAGAACCTTTATATATTTCTCCTATTACCGTTTTTATTGTGCCATATAAGGGGACAAGGAGATGGGGAGAGGGAGGAAGGAGTAAAGAGTAACGAGTAACGAGTAACGAGTAACGAGTAATGAGTAAGGAGTAATGAGTAATAACTATCAACTAACAACTAACA
>DESS01000388.1 GCA_002361335.1 Richelia sp. UBA3308 | reverse complement strand
TTAATAGGCGTTAAATATCAAGTTAAAATTCTACTGCTGCGTCAACGCAATAGTTTATTTCAACAGTTAAATATCAAGCCAGAATCTTACTGCTGTGTTAACGCAATAGTATTAATAGGCGTTGGATATCAAGTTAAAATCTTACTGCTGTGTCAACGCAATAGTTTTTTCAAGAAGGGATGGGGAATTCCGCCGTCTTGTTAAATAAAATGCAAAAACGAATTTGTGTTTTCAATAACAGCAGAAGAATTTATTCAGCAATATCTTGGGCTTGTATCCAGTTTATTTTTTGGTCATTTTTGCTGTAAATATTGCAAACTCCACAAATGAAAACCCTAGCCGAAGAATTACTAGAGCAATTAATGCTATTCAAACGCTTCAAACATCTTGATGATAAAACATTAAAGCAGATAATGAATAATCCAGATTCAGCAAAGGAATTTAACAAAAGCAACAGTGACAACCTCGCCGCTTAATATTGTCACTGATTTGATGAATTTTCTATATAGTTTATTTTTTACTGATTCTTTCATATTTTTATAGAATCTGGCATCAGAAAAAAACTGTACAAATTCCTTCACTTGTTCAACTTGAAAAGCAGTTGATTCAACATCATTTATCTGATGCTGCTGTATCTGTAATTTCATTTTTATCATCGCCTCCTCAATCGCTGGGTTAGGAGGCAATTTTTGTAAATTTTTTAATGACGACTTTAATTCAATAACTTCCGCTGTTTCTGCTTGCTCCCTTGGCTGGTTATTCACAGTAAAATCTTTTAATGCGATCGCCTTTTCACTCAAGGCTTTATCTACAGCATCAACAACTTTGGCAAGATGAATGCCTTTCTTGTTCTGGCAATATTTATCGCCATACATCCCCCGGTTTTTGCATCTGACGGGAATATATGGCTTATTGTTAGCGTAGCACTTCCCACCACAATCACCACAAAACATTTGACCCGAAAGCAAACCCTTACCAATATTACTGCTGTCTCTATTATTCTTTCCCCAACGCCGCCTATTTTCAGCTAGTAATGACTCTATTTGTGTGTAGGTATCATTAGTTATTAGCGGCTGATGAGTATTGTATCTAATGTCCCAATTTTGGGGATGATTACGATTTTTCTTAACGTTATACCTTGTGTTACCTCTCAAAACTGGGTTATGTAACCAGGTTGTTAGTCCAGTAGTTGAAAATTTGACATCATATTCTGTCAAAAAATGTTGAATTGTTTTCCTGACACTGCTTTGATTCCTTAACAAATATTCTACAATTTCCTTGGCGATCGCCCAGTGGGTTTTACCCGATTTGTGTACAGATAAATCAGGCACATATTTTTCATCAATTCTTGCGTAACCAAATGGTGGCTGGGGACAGGCCTTACCTTGTTCGCGAAAATGGTTGTAACCGTGTTTAACTCTATTTTGCAGTAAATCTAACTCAAATTCAGCCAATGCAGCCATTTGATTTAGTGAAAATTTCGCAAACGGATTGTGTAAATCATCAACAGGTGAATCCAGAATTACTAATTTAATACCTATTTCATTAAACAATGCGATCGCCTTATTTATAGTGACTATCGATCTAGCTAATCTGTCAATTCTGGTAATAACGATTTCTGAAATATCCCCATTGCGACATTTTTCTAAAAGTTTGTTAAATTCTTTTCTATTATTGGATCTCCCAGACTTCACATCTGAGAAAATCATCGCCACACCTGCTTTTTTAATACGTTCTGTTTGCTGAATCAACGCCTCCTCTTGCTCTCCTGTTGAAACCCGAACGTAACCCACACGCATACACATCATCCTACTTTAAGATTTATCGCAGCATATCATCAAAACTAGCCTTGTTTGGTTCATAGGTGTAGGAATGGCAAGAAAATCATTCTCGATGATTTTCTTAGCTAATGCAGCGTATTCTTTAGCTTGATTGCTCTCGGGTGCGTACTCGTTAACAGTCATACGACGCAATTCAGCGTGCTGTACGATGTTGTCGCGAGGTACGAAGTGAATCATTTGAGTGCTCAAACGCTCAGCCAAGGTTTCGATTAATTCGATTTCTCGGTCAACTTTACGGCTATTACAAATCAAACCACCCAAACGTACACCACCGGAGTGAGCATACTTGAGAATACCACGAGCGATATTGTTGGCAGCGTAAATCTCATCTTTCTTGAAAAATCGCAATCTAAAACGCTTTCAAGAAAGCAATATAGTTTATTAACTTATTATTAGCTTCTGCAATGCCTTATTTTGAATAAATATTGTTCGGCACTAAAACCTGTATTTCTATAAATACAATCTCAAACACTAATTTATTTTTATAAATCATTTATTAATTTTTATCTAAATACATCGAATTAAGTTTGAAAATATAATAGATAGATTGATTTATTTAATTAAATAAATATAAAGTAAGCTGTGTTACAGTTTTGAGGAATTCGATAGAAAAAATAGATTTTCTCCAGGAAAGTTAGGGTTATTGATGCGTGCTTATGTATTGATATTATATGTTTTAACAGATGGATTATCGAACATCTAACACAACCTACAATCTTAATACATCCAATTAAAATGAAGGAAGAAGTTATACTCCCTTCTTCCTTCTTATATCCTTTCCGGATACACCGTAATTATTTAAGAATTAGCTAAAACAAACTCTGCATTCCGAGGTAGTTACCTCCGCGTCCCGAGGCTGTAAAAATATATAATCCCGATGCTAATGAATTTTATATTACTCCTAACTCCTTCCTTATTTTGTAAGTAACCTAAGCTTTGTATTTTCTAACTCTAATTCCGCGATTCGTTTTCTAAGTTCACCAATTTCATCCTTTAACTTATCAACTTCATTTATTTCTGCAAAAGTTTGCTGAAAAGCTTTGCGTCTATTTTCTAAGCCAAACCATTGCTGATAGACTTTGGTGTGCATCTCGACTGTATGACCTAAATTATCGGCTGCAGCTTTAATTGGTATTCCTTGTAATTGAGCGCGAATAGCACAAGCGTGACGTAAATCGTAAGGCTTAAATGGAATTTTATATTTACTAAAAAAGTTTGCCAAATTTCCCACTTTAGAAGTTAAAGTTTTAGCAGAAGCAGGTTTATAACAATGCTGTTGCAGTAAAATTATATTCGCTGATTTTTTTAAATCAAATAATTCGATCCATTCAGGTACAAAAGGGAAAACTTCACGATAACCAGTTTTATTTGACTCATGTACCTTAAAGGTATTGTGAATATTTTCCGGTGAAATAAACCAATTCAAATCAGGTTGGTTAAATATTTCTCTAGGGCGTAACCCGTAAATAGCTAGTAATCCATAAATAATTTTGTTCCGCTTACAAGTTTCCATTGCTGGTGCTTTGTTGACTGTAAGATTTGATGCATATGCCTCAAATAATTCAAATGATTCGATTATTTGGGAATCTGTAGGAATGTCTCTTTTTTTTGGATGAAGCTTCATGGTTAAACCAGAAAAATCCATTGACATGCCAATGGATTTGCAAATAAAGCGAGCCACCACTATAGCGTGCCGCCTATTTGCTGGTGTTGCAGTTTGCTTGATTTTTGATGTGATCGATTCCGGGGATATTACATGATCAGATAAAAAAACTTTTTTGAATCTATTGTTAAAAATATAAAAAGTATGTTCGCTTCTTATATCTCTTTTCCTAGTTTCAAAATATCTTTTCTCAAGTTGGTGATGAAATTCTCTAAAGGTAATTCCTTTGTCTTTGGTAGCTCTTACCCCTAAATACTTATCCGACCAAGTGAAAGTTTGACGAGCAATCAACTTGCCTAATTCGTAAGCCTCCTCTTGTGCAGTTTTTAAACCATCAAAATTAGCTGGAATGCCTAGGGATATAAAATACTGCTTTTTGGCTCTACCGGATTTTTCCCTATCACCTGGCTTAAGTGGGAGAGTAGCTCGTAACTGTATGCTCCCTCCCAAGTTAACTAGAGTTACTTTAGTTTTGCTAGATTTCAGCCGCTGATTGACTTCTGCTAATTCTTGCTCAAATTTCATGTTGTAGTGTTCTTTTGTCGCATCTACTATTTTCTTCCTACCCCTATAGCTGCCATCAGAGGTAGTAGGTGCCTTAAAATCGCCAAAAACCTTACCCTGTATGTCTTGCATTTTTAACTACTTTTTAACTAAAAAAAACTGTTCAAATTAAACTTATAGTTAAACTAAAAAAGTTAATTTAGAACACTTTACGGTAGATTTAGCTTTCAAGTCAAATAATATTGGCAGCGTACATCGCCATCATTTCACCAGAGGTAACGATGTAGATTTCTTGTGCTTTTCCTTCACGGATAGGCATAGCGAAACCGCCACTTTCCGCTAATTACCACTAAAAAATATTGGCATTGCTGAGGTATGAATCCTAAATGTCCCAGACGCAAGGGTATCGCTTCTGGGACAAGGTTTTCGATTTTCTAATAAATCCGTTTCATACATCAGATCAGCAACGCCAAAATATTAACACTAGCCCTACCGCGCTTTTACGCAAAATCCGGTTTTGTTGAAGAAAATACCCGATCATCTGATAAAATTCCCTAATGGTCCACTTCCTTTAAATTCTCCTTTATATATTCAACGTCCTCCGGTTGAAGAATTTACAGCAAAAGAAATTCACAAACCCGGATGCGTGATTCGCATTAAAGCGCCCAAGAAAATGGGGAAAACTTCTTTACTACACCGGATTATTGCTCATACCAAAGCTTGCGAATACAAAACAGTTTACATCGACTTTCAAGAAACCGATAATATTATTTTTACTTCCCTTGATAAATTCCTCCGCTGGTTTTGTGCCAACGTCTCTCTACAATTGCATCTGAAGCCAGAATTAGATGACTATTGGGATGAAGATATGGGAAGTAAGGTTAGTTGTAAAATTTATTTTGAAGCTTATATACTTTCTCAAATTAACTCACCCCTAGTTTTGGCATTGAATGAAGTCAATCGGATTTTTGAGTATCCCACAATTGCCCGTGATTTTCTACCAATGCTGAGATTTTGGTTTGAAATAGCCCAACAGGTGGAAATTTGGCAAAAAATCCGTATAGTTATCGTCCATACTAGCGAAAGCTACGTTCAACTCAATATTAATCAATCTGCTACATAAAACCAGGAC
>DESS01000389.1 GCA_002361335.1 Richelia sp. UBA3308 | reverse complement strand
ATTTTGATGGAATTGAACTCACCGATTCTAAACGTATAGATACCATCAAAAAAGTATTTACTCAAGTAACAATGAAGTTGCCTGAATATGGGTGGATGAAGAAATACCCATCTACAGTAGTTCATGTAAATTGGTATTCGAGAGCCTAAGTTAAACTATGGCTAATTCGGAATAGGTAATAGGTAATGGGTAATGAGTAATAGGTGATGGATCAAGGGCGATCGGGTAATGAAGGAAGGTACTCCTCATAACTCATAACTCTTAACTCCCGCCCTGTTAACTCCTACTCCTATTCAAGTTAAACCTCTCGTCCCCAAATTGACGTGCTAAATCTGTCTAAAAATGGATGTTCTGTGTGGGTTACTTCTTCAACGGAATTGATTCAAACTCCTACTGCTGTTGCCCTTGGTAAGTTTGATGGTGTTCATCGTGGTCATCAAAGGGTAATTCAACCAATTTTGCATAAAGCAGCAGATGCAGAACGCATTTACCCAACAGTTATTACATTTCTTCCCCATCCTCAAGAGTTTTTTACGGGAAAACCCAGAAGATTGTTAACTCCTTTGGATGAAAAAGTCCAATATTTAGAACTGCTTGGGGTAGAACAACTTGTATTAATCCCCTTCAATCAAGAATTATCTGCTTTGACTCCTGAGCAGTTTGTAGAACAAATTATCGTAGAAAAATTGCAAGCTGCACAAATCAGTGTTGGACAAGATTTTTGTTTTGGTTCCAATCGCAGCGGTACTGCTTTTGATTTACAGGTACTTGTTGCTAAGTATGGTATTCCTGTTACCATTGTTCCTTTGGAAACTCATCAAGATGATTTACCCCTACAAGGCTCGGAAACTCGCATCAGTACTTCACTTATTCGTCAAATACTCGAAGCTGGCGACATTGAAAGAGCAAATCTACTTCTTGGAAGACCTTACACTTTTATCGGTACTGTAGTCAAAGGACAGCAACTCGGTAGAACTATCGGTTTTCCTACCGCCAATTTACAATTACCACAAGATAAGTTTTTACCCAAACAAGGTGTTTATGCTGTCCGAGTCAGCGCGATCGCCACGTCAGATACTATTTTGAACAACCACCCAGGTGTAATGAATATTGGCAATCGTCCTACTGTAGATGGGACTTATCCCACCGTAGAAGTACATCTTTTAGATTTTACTGGAGATTTATACGATCAAAAACTGCAAATCCAATTAGAAAAATTTCTCAGATCGGAACAAAAATTTCCCTCTTTAGAAGCACTCAAAGCTCAAATCCAAGTTGACTGCATTATCGCCAGAAACTTTTTCACTCAGGGCCGTTAGTTTTTTTTGACTCTGGGAACAATAGAATGCCCGAATGCCCGAATTGGGAATTGGGCCGAAGGGCCGAAGGGCATGGGGAATTCCAACCTTCTTCCTTCTTCATTCTTCATTCTTCATTCTAAATTCTTCCTTCTTCCTTGTTATGAGAGACAAAATTGACGCTCTGACACAAAATCTAGCTCGTACTATTGTTGGTAAAACTGAAGCTATCCGCTTGGTATTAGTTGCCTTATTAGGTGGCGGACACGCTTTACTTGAAGATGTTCCCGGAGTGGGCAAAACTCTGCTAGCAAAATCTTTAGCTCGTTCTATTGATGGTAAATTTCAACGTCTACAATGCACGCCGGATTTACTACCTACTGATATCACCGGCACTAATATTTGGAATCCTAAAACTGGTGAATTTACTTTCCTTGAAGGTCCCATTTTTGCCAATGTCATGCTGGCAGATGAAATCAACCGCGCTACACCCCGTACTCAATCGGCGTTGTTAGAAGTTATGGAGGAAGGACAAGTTACTACCGATGGTGTCTCTCGTGCGGTTCCTAAACCTTTTTTTGCGATCGCTACTCAAAACCCTGTTGAATATCAAGGTACTTTTCCTTTGCCGGAAGCCCAAATGGACAGATTTATGCTGTCCTTTAGTTTGGGTTATCCTACTGAGTCGGAAGAATTACAAATGCTTCAGCGACTCCTAGATGGTAGTCAAAATATTGAGTTGCAACCTTGTATAAGTTTAGCTGAAGTTGAAGAATTACAAGGAATTTGTGCTGCTATTAAGGTGGAAACTTCATTACAACAATATATGCTCGATTTGGTGAGAGCCACAAGATGTGATGAAGAAATTAATCTTGGTATTAGTCCCAGGGGTACTGTAGCATTACACCGCGCTACTCAAGCTTTTGCCTATCTTTGTGGACGTGATTATGCAATTCCTGATGATGTAAAATTCATCGCTCCTTATGTTCTGAGTCATCGTTTGATTCCTGTTGGAGGGCGTAGAGCCCAATCTGTTATGGAACGTTTGTTAAGAGTTGTGGCAATTCCTTGAATTACAACGCTACCCCAAAGTCAAAAGTTCAAAAATTACTGTTGCGATCGCCTCTTTTGAGGCAGTGGCTTCGCCAATCGCACAATAGTTTTAAAGAGGCGTTAAATATCAAGTTAAAATTACTGTTGCGATCGCACAA
>DESS01000130.1 GCA_002361335.1 Richelia sp. UBA3308 | reverse complement strand
CCTTACTCCTTACTCGTTACTCACAAACTCGCCCAAGTATCAAACGTCCATCAGCAAGTCGATAAACACCAGTAGGTTCAACAATCGGATCACCTTTTTTCCAAGGACGTGATATTTGTTGAATATTACGTACATCACCAGTAGAAAATTTTGAAACGAATCCATCTACCGGACTATTGCGTAAACCACCAGAACCGGTAATGATAAATGAGTTCTCTTGTCGCTTGTTGCTGCGAGAGATACAACTACTGGCTATCAAAGCATTGGTGTCAATTTGGTTTGAAGGTAAGTCTCGGAGGTTATCTTGCAGAAAGCTGATATCTGGTATACCGATGATGTTTCCAGTAGAAATGCTACCACTAGCATTAACGTCTACGCGATTATTACCGTCTAAAGCATCCAAGATTTCTTTGTCAGCAGTTTGTGGTGTGGGACGATAAAGGGGGTTACTTAAAAAAGCACGGGTATTAAAGGTGATATCACCTCCGCTACCTTCTGGTGCAAAAGCGAGAATATCGCTGTCTTCTAAAGCGACTATAGTATTGGCTGTAAGGGTGATATTACCACCGCTATCTGATGTTGTGGAAAGTGTTGTTCTGATGTTGCTATCGTTGCGGAGGATAATATTTTTGCCTGTAATATCAATGTTACCTCCGGTGGTTTGTTCTGATTGAGTAATTACTTGTCCGTTGTCGGCATTGAAATTATCCTTTATGTTAATTTCGATATTACCTGCAGTACCTGAATCCGTACTTTGAGCTGTGATTGTGGCCTCATTTTTAAGTTGTAAGCTCTGTGCATTAACGGTTAATTTTGCCCCGTTGCCGTTACCATCAGTACTAGTACTCACCCTTGCTCCATCTTGGACGAGCAATTTATGAGTCGAGAGAGTTAACTTACCCGCATTTCCTGTTGAGTTTGGCCGTGCTGAAGCAAATAAGCCACTGGGAAACCGAGGATCTTCACTTGTACCAATCAGTTGTACATCTTGGGCATTAACGATTAAATCTCCCCCCTTGCCTTCACCAAGTGTACTACTACTCACCTGTGCTCCATCTTGGACGAGCAATTTATTAGTGGAGACAGTTAAATTACTCCCATCTCCTGTTGAGTTTGGCTCTGCTGAAGCAAACAAGCCACTGGGAGATCGACCAACTTCAGTTGTACCAATCAGTTGTACATCTTGGGCATTAACCGTTAAATCTCCCCCATTGCCTTCACCAAATGTAGCAGAACTTATCTGTGCTCCATCTTGGACGAGCAATTTATGAGTGGAGACAGTTAACTTACCCCCATTTCCTGTTGAGCTTGACCCTGCTGAAGCAAACAAGCCACTGGCACGACCAACTTCACTTGTACCAATCACTTGTACATCTTGGGCATTAACAATTAAATCTCCCCCATTGCCTTCACCAAATGTACCAGAACCTATCTGTGCTCCATCTTGGACGAGCAATTTATTAGTGGAGAGAGTTAAATTACTCCCATTTCCTGTTGAGTTTCTCCGTGCTGCAGCAAACAAGCTACTAGGAAGACCATCTTCACTTGTACCAATCACTTGTACATCTTGGGCATTAACGGTTAATTTTCCCCCCTTGCCCTTTCCAGCAGTACCAGTAACCACCACTGCTCCATCTTGGACGAGCAATTTATTAGTGGAGAGAGTTAAATTACCCGCATTTCCTGTTGAGTTTGGCAGTGCTGCACTAGACAAGCCACTGCCAAAACCATCTTGACCTGTACCAATCAGTTGTACATCTTGGGCATTAACGGTTAATTTTCCCCCGTTGCCCTTACCACCAGTACCAGTAACCACCAATGCTCCATCTTGGACGAGCAATTTATGAGTGGAGAGAGTTAAATTACCCGCATCTCCTGTTGAGTCAGGTTGTGCTGAAGCAAACAAGCCACCGGGAAAACCATCTTCAGTTTCACCAATCAGTTGTACATCTTGGGCATTAACGGTTAAATCTCCCCCCTTGCCCTTACCACCAGTACTAGTACTCACCAATGCTCCATCTTGGAGGAGCAACGTGTTAGTACTAATATTCACATCACCTCCGTGTCCCCTTGCTTCTGCTTCCACATCATTACGAATTTCACTATTATTAAGCTTAACTATTTGGGTTGCATTAATATCAATATTTCCCGCCTTACTATTATCAGAACCTAACCCAGGTCCTATTCCTGCATTTAGGGAACTCAGTGTAGTAATCTCTAAATTCTGGGCATTAACTACAATATCACCACCACCATCGCTTTCTACATATATCCCAGCTAGATTTGTCAGCGAAACATCCCCCCTCTTCACATTTTCAGGAAACCCTAAGCTGAAATTATCTCCATTTATATCTAGCGCTATAGTTCCCGGTTCAGTTAATCCTCCCAACTCAACTCGTCCACCATAAGCGTTTAGCCCTCCTCCATCCATGGTGACATTACCGCCCAACAGCAGCAAACTCTTACCATCGGGTACACGCAAACCAAATGCTCCAAAACCTGCTGGATCTGTTTGTGCTGGTGCAATTGAACTATTTTGAATCGATGCTTGAGCATTAACTTGATTAAAAAACAAAGCCGAAGGATTCACCGTCAACAATGCTGGTGCTTCCGGATTTGTCGCACTAAAAACCCCACGTTCCCCAAACTGGATACCATTAGCAGTAGTCCCCACAAAAGAACCTTTCACATCCAAACTGGCATTTTCTCCAAACAAAATTCCATTGGGATTAATCAAGAATAAATTGGGTTGTGAATTCCCAAAAGTACCTAAAGTTCCTAATATCTCAGAACGGTTGCTTCCCGTCACCCGCGTTAAGATATTCTGTATTTGTGCATTTGGACTGAAAAAGTACGCTCCTCTTCCTTCGCTAACGTTAAATTCCCGAAAGCTGTGGAATAGATTAATGCCTCGCTGGGCTCCACCTCTAATTATTTCTACAGGTAATCCTTGTAGCTGACTATTTTTTTCAACTTGAGAAGTTTCATTACCAAGGGAGTCGTCAGTAATGATATTACTACTTTGAGCTAAACAGGGATTTACGGATAATGCTTGAATTGAAGCTATTCCTAAAAGTCCTAGCCAGTAAATCTTCTTTACTATTAATTTCTTAGTAATGTTAAAAGTCATTCTAATTATTACTCCTTGAAAAACTGTGACTAGCTATACATAATAAAAATAAAATAACTTAAGTAGTTCAGTCTGAAAAATTACAACTTGTACGTACTAGCACTAAGGGCGCTAAAGCGCTACTACGAGCCTAATACAGCTATTTTACATTTTGTTACATAGTGAGATTTTTTCTCGCCTACTTACTTAAGTCAATTAATTGTTACTTTGACAAAAATTGTTAAACAAATTACACCACCAGGGATTTTCTCAAATCCATTTTTTCAAACTTAAATCCCTATAAATTGCATAAAACTGCATATTTTTATCAAATATAGGTTATCCATACTTGTTTCTGGTAACTTATAAACTGAACTTAACTAAGTACCTATTTTTCCAATCTTACCTACAGTAAGAATTTGTAAAATCAATGATACATCGTATATTAAATCACTTACAATCTGTTTTTTGCAACTTAAAAATGAAAACCAAAAATAAATATCTTAAACTTTTATTTTTCGTGGCTTTGCGATTTTCTATGAGGTTAATTCAACTCTTTGAGAACTTACACAATTGTCACAAGACTCGGATGGTGCCGTACTACATGTTTATTGGGTTAACAATCAATCAGTGTACAAGCACCACTAAAGAAAAATGTGCCGGTTGCCTAAGTCCTATCTTTATTCGACTGTACCGAAAAATAAACCGCCATGGATTTATCAAAGTATTATTTTTTGCAACTCTTCTGATTTGTCTATCCTTTGGACAAGTTGTATCCGCTCAAGCTCCTAATCCTAATTCACTAGTTGAAAGGGGAATTCAAGATTATAAAAACGGCAATTTCCGTAGTGCGGTAAAACACTGGGAATTAGCATTAACCCAGTATAAAAATAATCCATCTGCCACCGCAGTTGTCAATGAAAATTTGGGACGTGTCTACCAAAAAATAGGAGAAGATACAGCAGCAATTGAATCCCTATCTGCGGCAATTCGGGATTATGAAGCCGTGAAAGATATTAAGCAAGTTGGACGAATGCAAACGGAATTAGCCCAAGTTTACAATAATTTGGGACAACCTCGTCGTGCGATCGCCCTTTTGTGTCGGAAGCCGGAGAATAAGTCGAAAAGTTCTGCAAATCAAGGAGTTGAGTCAGAAGATAAGGAAATAAAATGCATTTCCACAACTGTGGAAATCGCCATCAAATACAAAGATAAACGCGGACAAATTGCGGCTTTAGGGGTTCTCGGTGAAGCATATCGGTTAACCGGAAATTATGACCGAGCAATTGAGTATTTACACGCAGCACACAAACTTGCTCCAGATAATTTTTTAGTGTTAAATAATTTAGGTAATGCTTACAAAAATCGCGCTGAATTACTAGAATTTAGAGCTAATTCGGCAAAGCAAGCTCGTCTTAAAGATAAGGAAACTGAATTTAATCAAAAGTCGGCAGGAGATTACAATCAAGCCCGCCAATATTTTCACGAGAGTATAAAATTTGCTCGTGGCGAAAAGCAATCCATAGCTCAGATGCAGGGCTTATTAAATTTCATTCAGTTGACTGCCCAGACAAATAAAATCAAAGCTATGGATGATGTAACGTTTAATGATACCGTTAAAAATGCTTTAAAAGTCCTTGAAAAACTACCGGATTCCACAACAAAAGTCTATGGAGCAATTAATTTAGCCTACTTGCAACGGAATTCTCAAGAAACTTCACCTTTTATCACTTGTCCAACTCAGCTAGTTTTACCAGAAAATCAAGCATTAAGTTTACTCAATAAATCAGTATTAACTAGTAATAACTTAAAAGATAGTCGCCTCCAATCATACGCCAACGGAGCTTTAGGACATTTTTGGGAATGCCGTCAAGATAGCCAACGAGCCTTAAAATATACCCAAAATGCAATTATCGCAGCAGACAATAAATTGAGGGCAAAAGATAGCTTGTATTTGTGGGAGTGGCAAGCTGGAAGGATTTTGAAGCAACAGAAGCGAAAAAAAGAAGCCATCGAATCCTATCAAAGAGCATTTGAAACCTTGGAAGATATCCGCCAGGATATTTTGACAGCAAAACGAGACGTACAGTTTGACTTTCGCGATGTTGTCCGACCATTGTACCGTACCTTAGCACAATCGCGGTTGGAACTTTTGCAAACTGGAGCAATTGAAGACGAAAAAGATGCCAAGCAGCAACTATCGAAAGTAGTAAAAACTATCGATGCTTTGAAATTGGCAGAATTACAGAATTATTTTGGTAATGATTGTATTTTGAATGCGTTGAATCCGAAACAAGTGGACGAACTTCTTGAAGATAAAGACAACAGTTCGACATTTGAAAACACTGCATTTTTGAGTTCAATAATTTTAGATGGTAAAACCGGGATATTATTACAATCACCACAACGAGCAACTAAATTCAAGTGGATTCAAGATCCCAATCAACAAGGTATAAATAAAATAGTCAGTACCGATAAACTAGAGGAAAAAATTGCCAAATTTCGCCGGGGTTTAATAGGAGGAAGAGAAGCATTTAACTACGATACAACAACCGCCGCACAATTGTATGATTGGATAATTCGCCCCTTTGTTGATGATGGAGATATTTCACCCCAGACAATCAAAACCCTGGTATTTCTTCAAGATGGATTTTTACGTAGCGTGCCAATGGCAGCACTTTATGACAACAAACAAAAAAAATATTTAGTTGAAAACTACGCAATTGCCACAACACCCAGTTTACGAATTACCACATCCAACTCACGTCGCAGCAAACAGAAAGCATTAATTTTAGGTTTAACAGAAGAAGCCACAATCGATGGAAAGACATTTGAGGAGCTTTCTTGGGTTGATAAAGAAGTTAGTGCAGTTAAACAACAATTTCCCAATCATACCCCTTTAATTGGTAAAGACTTTATTCCAGAAAAATTTCAGCAAGAAATAGAGCAAACCATATACGCCATCGTTCATATCGCCAGTCACGCTCAATTCGGCATCATTCCCGAAGACACCTTTATTGTCACCGGAGAAAACCAAAAAATCACCATTAGCGAACTAGAAAACTCACTGCAAAACCTTAAAAGTAGAAACGATAGCGTCGAACTTCTCGCACTTACAGCCTGTGAAACCGCAGTTGGTGACGATCGTACTACCTTAGGATTAGCTGGAGTCGCATTAAAAGTAGGAGTCAAAAGTGCGATCGCCTCTTTGTGGAATGTTCAAGATGCATCAACATCCAAGTTAGTGGAAGAATTTTACAAGAATTACCGGGAAGAGAAAATGAGTATAGCCCAAGCATTGCAAAAAGCTCAAATAAAAATGATTAACGCCAAAAAATTACCTCCATCAGAAGGTATGAATATCGAGTATGATAACCCCGCACATTGGGCACCTATGATTGTTATTGGTAATTGGCTTTGAGGAGTAACGAGTTGAGTAACGAGTAACGAGTAAC
>DESS01000296.1:14912-30139 GCA_002361335.1 Richelia sp. UBA3308 | reverse complement strand
GGGGCATGGGGAATTGGGAATAAATAGTTATAAGTTCAGAGTTAATATTTAGGAGGATGGGAGTTAATAATTACAGGAGTTTGCTTTTTAGTTGAGGTACATTTCGGTTCTGTTAAACTTATCTAAATCTACTCATTGGCACAAAAGGTGTTAACTTCCTGCTTCACCGTGGCAACAGGAGGCTTTATCCACTCCACAGGCTGATACACTTGTCATATTTTGTCTACAAAAATAGCAGCTAGCTAGGTCATAGCTCACCTTTCTATCTCCTTAATTGTATTTTCCAATGCCCAATGCCCAATGCCCAATTCCCAATCCCAAAAAATATGAGTGCAGAAATTATTTGTGTTGGTACGGAAATGCTCTTAGGAGATATTCTTAATAGCAACGCTCAATATTTAGCACAACAGTTAGCTCAATTAGGTATTCCTCATTATTACCAAACTGTTGTCGGAGATAATGTTGATAGAATCAAACAAGTTATAGAAATTGCGACAAAAAGAGCGCAAATACTTATTTTTACAGGAGGTTTAGGCCCTACTCCTGATGACTTGACTTGCGAAACTATTGCTGATTTTTTTGGTTCTCCTTTAATTGAACGTCAGGAAATTATTGAGGATATTACTAAAAAATACGCTGCACGCAATCGCGTTATGAGCGCAAGCAATCGCAAGCAAGCTTTAATTCCCCAAGGTGCGGAAATTTTACCCAACCCAACAGGTACGGCACCGGGTATTATTTGGCAACCCCGGGCTAATTTAACAATTTTTACCTTCCCCGGAGTACCTTCAGAAATGCACCGGATGTGGGAAGAAACTGCCGTTCCCTATCTTAAAAATCAAGGTTGGGGCAAACAAATCATTTACAGTCGGATGTTACGGTTTTGGAACGTTTCTGAATCAGCTTTGGCTGAGAAAGTATCAGCTTTTCTCAATTTATCTAATCCCACAGTAGCCCCTTATGCGAGTAAAGGAGAGGTAAAATTACGAGTTTCTGCGAAAGCGAGTTCGGAATCTGAAGCAGAAAGTTTAATTGCACCAGTTGAAAAACAAATTAAAGAAATTGCTGGTTTAGATTATTTTGGTGCTGATGATGATACTTTGGCTTCCGTTGTTGGTGATTTATTGCGTCGATCGCAATCAACGCTTTCTGTAGCAGAATCTTGTACAGGAGGAACTTTGGGACAAATGTTAACGGATATTTCTGGAAGTTCTGATTACTTTTGGGGTGGTGTGATTTCTTATGATAATTCAGTGAAAATTGGCATGTTAGGAGTTAATCCAGAAGATTTAGAAAAATATGGTGCCGTTAGTGCGATCGTCGCAGAACAAATGGCTGTGGGTGTAAGAAAACAGCTTTCTACTACTTGGGGATTAAGTATAACCGGAATTGCTGGACCTACGGGAGGTACAGAAACGAAGCCTGTGGGTTTGGTTTATGTGGGCTTAGCAGGAGAAAATCAAGAAGTTGAAAGTTTTGAATTTCGGTTTAATCCTGTGCGGGGAAGATTTTTGATTCGTCACTTTAGTGCTTGTAATGCTTTGGATAGTTTGCGGAGGAAGTTGTTGCAGCGGTAATTAGTCATTTATGATGTACCTTATGAATTGCTTGAATATTAATTTCTGGATTGATTTCTAAAGCCTTTTTGCGAGCAACTTCCACTTTCGACAAGCCAACATCCGATTCTCGGAATAAAACAGACCTTGTTAGGTTAGTAATTGATACCGTATCAAAATCAATAATGGTAATATTTCCAACACCTAACATTGCGAGATTCTTTAGTACCTCGTTCCCCAAAGCACCCGCTCCAGCAACCAGAATTTTAGAATCCTTAAGCTTGTTTTGATTCCACCAGTCAATGGAATGATGCCTGTCATAGCGCATCTCTTGAACTGCTGTTATTGAAAAGGTGTCCATTCTTGCACCCGGAAACTTATATTTTTATAGTTACCGGAAATATGTAAAAAATAACACAAAGTATTTTATTATTATCAGTATAAAAACACTTTTTACTTATTTTCTATTGCAAAATAATTGCAAAAAATCACTATAAAAAAACGGGGATCAGCTCCTTTGGGCATGGGCTTCCGATTCGGGGCAGCCGTGGGACCGATCGCAATATACTTTTATCGATCTATAGGATTCTTACGAACTTACCGTACTAAATTAGTCAGCAAATAAGCTTGAAATCCTTGCTGGAATTGATTTAGGACCATTATTTATTGTATTCTAGGGAAAATTGATCAAATTTAGACCATAAGCCTTGTAAGCCTTTTTTCTATGGCCTAGCAATAACATTTTTTATTTGAGAAATTATTTTTGATCAAGAGTAAATTTGACTCCAATTCCAGCTATAGCATGCCTTACAGCCGATAATTAATTAACTGTTATCAATTATCCTGCATTTCATCATCAGCAGAATTAATCTCTAGAAGGTTGCTGAAGTGTTCACAATTTGTTACAAAAAGACAAAGAACTTCTAGTAACCTCTACTCAAAATGTTTGGCGGACTTACTGGTTTTAAAGATTCTCAAGGCAGCGACTGGGGAGAGCAGATGCTCAATACGGTTGCGAGCCAAACGATTCGCCACTTGTTTACTAAAAGCGAGTCGGTAGAAGTCTTTGTCCGCTGCTATCCCTCCAGCAAGCTTTTACAGGGCAGTATTGACAGCTTTAAGATGGGTGGTCGTGGTTTGGTAATTCGCAAAGATTTCTTCGTTGAGGAGATGTCCTTTGAAACCGATGCTGTATCTATTGATTTCAGTTCGGTACTAAGCGGAAAATTACGTTTAAAGCAACCCACTCAAGCCATCGCTCAAGTTGTGTTGACTCAAGAAGGTATTAACCAGGCTTTTAAAGCTCAATTGGTGAAAAAACGTCTGATAAACCTTACAGAGCCAACATTAACGGCATTATCTGATGGTGAACCTATTTCTTTTACAGATGTTCAGGTGGAATTGCTGCCAGATAATCGGTTAAAGATTGTCGCCAAAGCCGATTTAAACAACGGCGAATTAGTACCGTTAAATATGACTGTAAAAGTAGGTATTGAGCGGCGACGAAAAGTTTCGTTCAAAAATCCACAAATCGAGCTGGAGTCGGTACCAGAAGCGCAAAGAGAAATTTCGCAAACCTTATGTACTGCACTAGCAGAAATTTTAGATAATATGGTCGATTTGGACCGTTTTGACCTAGATGGAGTAAAAATGCGGCTTAATCGTTTAGAAACGGAAGGTCAAAAGTTAATTTTTAGTGGATATGCCGAAATTGAGCGTATACCACGTACTTAGCCAATGATTAACGAACAGTTATCAACGAAAAATTGATAATTGTTCTTACACTTAGCTGTTAAGAAAATTGGTATAAATGTCACCACACTTAATACCCCCCTGTTTTCACTAGCCTTCTAGTAGATTGCAGGGGGGCAATTATTTGGATGGATGGTGGGACAAGGAAATAATCCAAAATGCAATGCTGCGGCGTTGGGTAAAATCAAGGTTCGACTACTTCCTTCTTCCGTTCCTCCGAACTATTTATTGCTTTAGTAATCAAACACCTATTAAACATAAGCCTTCACCTGTAAAATCAATTCCAAGAGTATTCTTGGGGAGAAGTGTCGTGTCACTCAAATCACCACAACTGCGACGGGAATTAGGGGTTGTAGGGGCGACTGTGATGGGGCTTGGTTCGATTATTGGTACTGGGGTATTTGTCAGTATCGGTATAGCTGCTGGTATTGCTGGCCCAGCGGTGATTCTAGCTGTAATTATTGGTGCAATGGTTGCCACTTGCAACGGACTTAATAGCGCCCAGTTAGCAGCAAATCATCCTGTAAGTGGTGGTACTTACGAATATGGCTATAAATATTTGAATTCCTGGTTGGGGTTTACCGCTGGGTGGATGTTTTTGTTGGCAAAATCTGCTTCTGCGGCTACGGCTGCTTTGGGTTTTGCTGGCTACTTTTTGAATGCGACGGGTTTATCCGGAAGTTTACTTGTACCTCTGGCAATAGGAGCGGTATTTGTAATTACCCTTATTGTTTTAAATGGTATTCGCCGTTCTAATCTAGTAAATATTGCAATTGTATCTATTTCAATTTTTAGCTTACTTTTCTTTGTACTTGGAGGAATCAATACGGCGATCGCGGTAGGTAGTGAAAATCTAACGCCGTTTTTGAAAGGTTCTTCTGGGACAGTATTTCATGCAAGCGCTTTGATGTTTGTAGCTTATACAGGTTACGGTCGAATTGCCACTTTGGGAGAAGAAGCTAAGGAACCACGAAAAACTATTCCCAAAGCAATTGTCGTAACAATGATAGTGACAATGTTGATTTATGTGGGAGTGGCAACGATTGCTGTAGCAACGGTAGGGGCAGAAAGTCTTGGTGAATCGGCTTTAAGTAGACAAGCTGCACCCTTAGAAGTGGCCGTGCGTAGCTTCAATATTCCAGGAGGAGCGCAAATACTGGCAATTGGGGCAATTTCTGCCATGCTAGGAGTATTGCTTAATTTAATTTTGGGTTTATCTCGTGTATTATTGGCCATGGGAAGAAGACGAGATATGCCAAAAATTTTCGCTCTTGTGAATCAGTCGGGTACCACTCCCACACCTGCTGTAATTGCTGTAAGCGCCATAATTTCAGTTTTAGTCTTAATTGGTAACGTTAAAACCACTTGGTCCTTTAGTGCTTTTACTGTTTTAATTTATTACTCTATTACCAATTTAGCTGCATTTTTTCTACCTCAGGATGGAAGGCTTTATCCCAAATGGTTATCAATTCTTGGTTTATCAGCTTGTGTATTCTTAGCTTTTTGGGTCGAACCGTTTATCTGGCAATTGGGTTTAGCGCTGATTGTCGCGGGATTAATTTGGCACGCAATTGCTCAGAAGTTAGTTAATCATTGACCCTAGCGGAAGACATGGGAGGATTGGGAGAAGAGGCAAAGGGATAAAACCTTGGTTGCTCTCACATATTCTGACAAAAAATGGCGATCAGCCGCTCACGTATGCGCTACGCGTAAGCCGCAACAAATCGGATGAACAGCTTTGCTGCGGCGTTCGCTGTGAGAAGTGCAAAATTAAGATAAACTTACTTTTAGCTAAACATTTTGATGAATAACTATCTTTTATTCTGCTTGAAGTTAATCTAAGTGTTCTGCTAAATCCTAGCGGGCTTGTTTGTAGTCCGCTTTTTGTGGAAATTAACTTTAGTGGTTAGATTTACTTGGTTACAATAGCATGTATTCTTGCCGAAGAGATGGTGAATGATTGGAACTGTGGCAATATTAAAATACTGTTTGTTTTTTCTTCCTGGGTAAGCAACACGATCGCTACTCCCCTTTACAGAGGAAAAAATATCTAACTAAAGTGCCATAAATAGAACATAATTTAACAAATGTTTTTATGAGATACTCTTTGACTAGTTTGAAAATCAAAAACTATAGCGCTATGGTTTCAAATGAGATGGTGATAGTTGGAACAACACAAGCTGCTAGATTGTTAAAAATTTGTACTCAACGAGTACGACACCTACTTAAAGAAGGGAGAATAATCGGAGCAAAAAAAATTGGTAGATTTTGGCAGATTCCTTTATTTAATGGAATTCCTAAAATTACAGAAGGTAATAGAGGTCCGAAAGCGACTTGGAAAAAGCGCCTTTCAAAAGCCTTAACTTACATTACCGTTAACCAGCACGTGATTAGAAGTAATAAGAAGAATCACACAAATAATCCTGTAGTAAGAATTCAATCGGGGAGTCATATTAATTATTGTCATGATGTAGAAATAGTTGGAAATTCTCGGGTCGTTTACAGTCCAGATAAGCCCCTCAATTGCGGTGCGAAGGTTTGGATTGAAGTAGAATCGGACGTAACACTCAAACCTTTTACTTTCTCCGAGATGATGGTAGAACTGGTTTGAAACTCCGTGAAGATGAATTTCATAGTCAAAAAAATGTAGAGACTTCCCCTAAAGGGAAATCTCTAAAGACGTATATGTAAAAATTGGATTTTAGAATTAAAATCAAGGCTAAAATCTAAAATCCCCAGATTAATTTAACGACCAACACCAATATATTGGAAACCAGCCCTAACAATTGCTTCAGGATCGAGGAAATTACGACCGTCGATCAGCACGGGGTTGTTCATCAATTTCGCCATTTTAGCGTAATCGAGATTATTAAACTGCTTCCATTCAGTCACGAGTACTAAAGCATCACAGCCATCAGATAATCTTTCTGCATCAGTTTCTACTTGTACATTGGAAAGACCATGACGCATACCAGATTGTGAAATAATTGGGTCATATGCCTTAACTTTAGCTCCCAATCGATTTAATTGCTCAATTAAATTGAGTGCTGGAGCATCGCGCATATCATCAGTATCAGGCTTGAAAGTTAAACCAAGCAAACCTACAGTTTTACCTTTAAGAATTTTCAACGCTTGCTGAAGTTTTTCCATTGCAATCAAGCGCTGACGTTCGTTAACACTAATTGTAGCTTTGAGTAGCTGTGCATCATAGCCATAGTCATTAGCAGTGTGAACCAATGCTGATACATCTTTGGGGAAACAAGAACCACCCCAACCAATACCGGCGTTTAAGAACTTATTGCCGATACGGGAATCTAAACCGATACCTTTGGCAACTTGAGTCACATCAGCACCAACGCGATCGCAAATATTAGCGACTTCGTTGATAAAGCTGATTTTGGTTGCCAAAAACGCGTTTGCAGCATATTTAACCATCTCAGCAGAAGATAAATCCGTTGATAGTACAGGCACTGGAGCTAAAGATTTATCTTCTCCATACTGACGCTCGACAATGGGAGCGTAAAGTTCCTTCATCATCGAAAGAGCTTTTTGAGAGTTACCTCCCAAAACTATCCGGTCGGGGTTAAAAGTATCGTAAATTGCCGAACCTTCACGTAAAAACTCGGGATTGCTAACTACATCAAAATCACCAGTAGGCAATTTTTCATCACTAGATGTCCCACCTGCGGGTACTAATTCTTTTTGACGTTCGGCAATTCCATCTAGAACAATCATCCGTACCCAATCTCCCGAACCAATGGGCACCGTCGATTTGTTCACGATAACTTTATAACCACCATTTAAATGAGTACCGATACCTTTTGCAACCGCTTCCACATAACGGGTATCACTTTCACCTGTAGGCAAAGGTGGAGTTCCTACAGCAATAAATAGAATTTCTCCGTGAGCAACCCCCGCAGCCAAGTCAGTGGAAAACTGAATTTTTCCATCTTTAATGGCATTCTGCATAATTTCCGAAAGTCCGGGTTCAAAAATTGGCGATTGCCCGGACTTCATCAACTTAACTTTCTCTTCATTATTGTCTATACAAATTACATCATGGCCGATATGAGCCAAACAAGCACCAGTTACTAAACCAACATAACCAGTACCAATTACGCAAACTCGCATTGTATCTAATTCCTTACTTTTTTAGATTTGTTCAACGTCTTTTCTCAACTTAGGGAAACATGCCAATCTGGGTAGAACCCTGAAAAACCACCCCCATGTCTGTGATTCCCCAAGAAAGAGATGCATGCTCAACTTTTTAGTAGTTGATAGCTTAGAAGTACCGCAATCGAAAGTCACAAAAATGTAGACAAAGAGTATTTATATTACTTAGTGCTACTATTAACAACTAACTCTTCAGTAGTTTGTAGGCGCTCCCGAAAATCTTCAATTGTCTGTTTTAAGCCTTCTTGAAGAGGGATGCTAGGTTCCCAATTTAACAAAGTCTTTGCTTTGCTAATATCGGGACGACGGCGGCGGGGGTCATCCGAAGGTAGCGGTTCAAATTTAATTTGTACATCTGGGTTGACCATATTTTGCACAGTTTGTGCTAATTCGAGAATAGTGTATTCATCGGGATTACCCAAATTAATTGGACCGATATGATCCCCATTCATCAACCGCATTAGTCCATCAACCAAGTTATCAACGTAGCAAAAACTACGAGTTTGCGACCCATCTCCGTAGACAGTTAGAGGTATACCTTTCAAGGCTTGAACTACAAAATTGCTAACTACCCGTCCGTCATTTTCTAACATCCGAGGACCGTAGGTATTGAAAATACGAGCGACTCGAATATCAACATCATTTTGTCTGTGATAATCGAACATCAGGGTTTCAGCAATCCTCTTACCTTCGTCATAGCAAGAACGAAGTCCAATAGGATTAACGTTACCCCTATAATCTTCACTTTGAGGATGAACTTCCGGATCCCCATAAACTTCACTAGTGGAAGCCAGTAAAATCCTTGCTTTGACACGTTTAGCCAACCCCAACATATTCAGCGTACCCATAACATTGGTTTTAACTGTTTTTACCGGGTTGTATTGATAATGTACCGGCGAAGCAGGACAAGCCAAATGATAAATCTGTGCTACTTCCAACCTAATTGGTTCAGTGATATCGTGGCGAATCAGTTCAAAGTACGGATTATTCATCCATTTGAGGATATTCCGCTTATGTCCCGTATAGAAATTATCCAAACAAATTACTTCATGCCCATCATTCATCAATCTATCGATCAGATGGGAGCCAATAAACCCTGCTCCGCCTGTCACCAATATTCTCATAGTTGACCAGTTAATTACAAATATTTACGTTATTCGATTAAGCTTCTGTTTAGGATACCCAGTTCCAATACAAAAATAGAGTAAAATTACGGATAATTCAATTTTTTTTATTTGCTTATTTACCTTTGGATACAACACTTCTCATAAGTAAACTTAATTTAGTTGAGAATTCCATAAAAAAAATAACAAAAATTATACAGTTATTGTAAAGTTTTAGGTCAAAATTTATCAAAAATTTAATAATTTAAAGTTTTTATCGGAAAGTCTAAACCGCTTTTGGGTATGAAGCAACAATCACCACTAATTTTATTGTGGGGAGTATCAATGGTAAATAATAACTGGTGGGCAGGTGAGTGGTAATTCAGTGATAACTGGTTACTGATAACTTAGCTTTCGGAACATCTGCCTTTACGGTTGCATTATTAGTCCGCTGTGGTGGATCTCCGAGCATGACAATGGAACAAGTAAGTTGACTGGCTAGCTGAGCAATGACATCACTAATAGCCAATCCACCAGGAATAGTGCGATTGCGAATAAAAGGTAAAACTACTAGATCATATAATCTGGCTGCTTGGAGTATTGCTTGAGCAACATTTTCATGAGCGATTATTTGAACTTCAGGTGGATTGGATAAACCGATTTTAGAGACCAAAAGTGAAAGTTGGGAACGTCGCCAAGATATTTTACTAGAACTAGTGCGGCGATCGCATACATTAAGTACGGTTACTTGGGCTTGATTTGATTCTGCGATAATCTGGGCAAACTGCACTGGCTGCAATATGGGCGCGGTTAAATTTTCTACTGGTACTAAGATGCGCTGAATTTTGGAAGGCGATTCAACCAAACGCGTTACAGCTACCGGACAATGAGATGCCCATAATACACCATCTATAACGTTACCGAATAAACGTGCTTTCAATCCAGTGCGCTTACCCCAACCCATAACAATCAAATTTACCTTTTTTTCTCTAGCAGCCCTACTAATTCCCTGAGCAAAAGCATCATCTATTCGTAATAATGGCTCTGCTTCTACATCTAAGATGCGACTTAATGCTGTAGCTTTGTTCAACAATCCTTCGCTTTTTTCCAGGGAATTTTCTAAGCCAGGGGCATCCATGTGAGCCGTAGCAGTGGCTATTGCTAAGGGTATAATTCTACCGTGGGTTTGATGAGCTAATAATGCAGCCATTTCCATTAAATGCTGCTGCGTCGCAGGATTGTAAACAGGAACTAATATACGATAGGGGTTATCTATTCCATCACAACCTTTGTAAGAAACATCTGTTTCTTGTTGTTTTAGTAATGAAGAATTTAAGCCCACAGCAACCCTACTGGTAATTATTGGTCCGATAAATGAAGTTACCAATATTAAAACTATGACGCTATTTAAGACTTCTGGTGTTAATAATTGTGCATGATATCCTACTAAGGCAACACTTGAGGTTACTCCCACTTGAGGTAGGCTTAGAGACCAGATTGTTAAAATTTCCCGCCATTTGTAGCGATAAATTAATTTTGCTAATAATGCTGCGCCTAATTTGCTTGTGACTAAACCCAAAATAATAAAAAGTGTCAACCAAATCATACCAATATTTTTCACAAAGGCAGGTAGATCCAGCTTTAAACCAAGTTCAACAAAGAAAATTGGTATGAATAACACGCTACCCACAAACACAATCTTTTCTTTGACTACCCCATCTCCAATAACTTCATTCACAGCTAATCCTGCGAAAAAGGCTGCAAAAATTATTTCTACACCAATTAAATGAGCGCCAACAGCGGCTAGAAATATGCTCGCAAGTACAAACAAAAATTGATTTCCTTCATCTTCTCCGGATCTTCGCAAAAATTCTTTACCAACCCAGTCAAAACCGATTAAAACTACCACACAGTAGACAGTCAACCAACCTAATAATGCAATGGTTTGCCAAATATTAAATTCATTTAAATGAATTGCCACACATACAGCCAACATCAACAATGCAGCAATATCCGTAAAGATGCTTGCTCCAATTGCTACACTTACTGCCTCATTATTTGTTAACCCTAAACGATTAATAATGGGATATGCCAAAAGAGTATAAGAAGAAATCAAACAGCCAATTAATATTGAACCCAACCAGTCAAATCCAAAAATTATTCCGAGTAAAGTTCCCAGTACTAAAGGCACACCAAAAGCAAAACTGCCAAAACCTAAAGCCCGATTTCTTCGACGACCCAATTGTTCTAAATTAACTTCTAAACCTGCTACAAACAGCAAATAAACCAAACCAATTTGTGATAAGAATTCCCAAATATAATGGTCTATTTCAAATATATTCCAACCCTTAGGACCAAGTAATATCCCAGATAAAATTAAACCAATTAATCCAGGTAGTCGCAGTCGTTCAAATATAATGGGTACGACTAAAATAACTACCAGTAAAATAGCTAAGGGAACAATTGGTTCCTTGTTAATAACTTGATTGTATGGTAAGACTGCAATCAGGGATAAAGGTACCATATGTATTGTGGACAAAGCAAAACTTGCCGGAGTGGGTTGAGAGCGCAGTTATGATTCAAATAACGAATAGAACTTGTTGAAATATAAATCTAAAATTTCGGCTAAAACACAAATTAAAAGATAAAAAATGATTACTATTATACCTTAAAGATTATCTATAAATTAATTACCTATGGATGGATTTGATTCAAAATGAATCGTAAACGGTCGTAGTCATCTTTAAGTAACACACTTAAATAACGTCCAGCTTCAACTAACCATTTTCGGTCATTTTTACGTAACTTGTATACATCTCGAATTGCTGCTGCACTCAAAGCTTCTACTGGGGCACCATTAACTGAAAGTAAAGTTTGTAAAAAATCAAATTCTTCGGTGAATTTAAGTACTTCTTCTGATTCGCATCGATGAACAGCTTGATGAATTTGAGGCGGACGGGGTGGCAGATACTGATATATTTTTTGACCCTGCAATTGCTGTTCAAATCCCACAATCGCTGCACGGAATTCGGTTTTAACCATAGCGAATATTTGGGGTTGTTCCTCTCGCAAATCTTGCAGCGATAACCCTAAAGCTACAGGTCTATGTACGGAATCTATGGGCATTGTAGTTGCATGAAACACAATAGCAAACACTTTATTTGATGATTCTTCGTCCACGGAACACAGCCAACTACCGAAAGGAGGCATTGGTGGAAAACTCAAGTCTTCCGGTTCCAAGCACTGTGCTAAAAATTCACTTGTAGCGGTTTGAATCACTTCGGCAAAGTGATTAGGATGACGATTGCTATTACTAAATTGCGGTAAAGGAAGGCGCATAAATAAGATTAATTTATCAGTTACCAGGGATAAGTTAATAGTTATGAATTATAAGTTCAAAACAATAACCGATAATTGATAACCCCGTTCCGGGAAACTTAATTTAGGAGCAGGCCTTCTTGATGTTAGATGCGATCAATAACACTAGTTAATTGGTTTATCTTAACTGAGCGTTGACCTTTCTGATTTAGCCTGCCCCTACCCATTCATTTTTTTGGGGAAATTGTAACCCTTAACTCTTGAGTTCCAACGCCCTTCGATTATCCTTTCTTACGTCCTGCTGTGGGGTCGTCGGGTTCTAGCTCACTAAGTCTAAAGGTAATCAATTTATCCCAATTGCCACCTTCAAATAGTACAGCGACCTTACCGTTGCTGACTCTTTGCACAAGTCCGCTCATACGGTAATAGGTATCTGCGGGGTTTTTGACACGAACGGTTGCTCCAGGCAGAATCATGATTTTTGCTCTTTGTTGCAATATTATCAATTATCAATTATTAATTATCAATTATCAATTATCAATTATCAGTCTACAGAAAGCGGGATAGTGAGAAAGCTATTATCCACACTACCAACTGACAGATGCTCTCTCAATACAAATTTAACCCACAATAATCATGCTTTTACCCGGTCATTGATAATTGTTAACTGGTAAGTGTTTAGTCATTGATAAATATTCATTCATAATTGGTCACTAATACCTTTTTAATTGACGAAAGTTTGCGACTGATTCGATTAATCCGATAGCTATAAAATTAGCCAACATTGCCGAACGACCGTAACTCATAAATGGTAAAGGTATTCCTGCTACTGGTGCTAAACCTATGGTCATACCAATATTAACAGCCATCTGAAACACAATCATTGCCAAAACGCCAATTGCCATTAATGAGCCAAAATTATCTTTAGCTGTCAAAGCAATGTGCAATAGTCTTTGACAAATTAAGCAAAATGCCAGTAGTAATACCAAACAGCCAATAAAACCAAATTCTTCGCCAACTGCTGAGAAAATAAAGTCAGTATGCTGTTCGGGAACGAAATTGAGTTGAGTCATCGGACCGTTAAAAGGTCCCCACCCAAACCATTCACCAGCACCAATAGCGATACGAGATTGAATCAAGTGATACCCGCTTCCAAGTGGATCTCCTTCGGGGTTAAGAAAAGAGGTGATTCTCCCTTTCTGATATTCTCGAAGTATATTGTTCCAAGCAAAAATACCTAATTCTCCACCCAAAAGATTCAAAGCTAACGCCCCAATACCGCCAATACAAAATTTTTTCCAAGGAAGCGTCCGCCAGCCTACTAAGCCCATAGTGAAAGACCAAATTAATCCCAAGGGAGTAAAAAAGAGTGCCTCATGCAAGACAAATGGTTCAGGCATTGGCCAAGGTATGCTAAATAGAATAGCTGCAATTACTGGAGAAATTAACAGTATTAACCAGCCCGGATTAGCGTTTGCCCAATAGAGCATTGCTAATACAATCGCTCCAAACACCAATGATGTTGCTAAGTCTGGCTGTAAAAATACCAATCCCCAAGGAACTGCCGTTATCGCCAAAGCTCTGAAAAAGTTAGGAAGAGTCGAAGCAGTCCGCTTATGTAACAGCGCGGCTAGGGTAATAATTACCCCTATCTTGGCAAATTCTGAAGGCTGCAAGTTAAAGCCAAAAACATAAATCCATCGCTGCGCGCCTTTAGCACTTACACCTATTGCCATTACTGCTATAAGGCTTATATTAGTAATCGTGTAAGTAATCCAATGCCACCGTTGTAAATTGGAGTAACGACTGCGGGCTATTAGTAAAGCCAGCAAAAAACCAATAGCTGCAACCAGTAGGTGCCCCCACCACTTATTTTCCCCTTGGGTTAATTCCGTACTGAGAATCATAAAGCCGCCAAATGTACTAACAACAATTGGCAGTAAAAATAACAGTAAATCTACTTGCTGCCAGGGTTTAAAAAAATGCTGCCAGCGATTTCTATTACGTGAGTAGCGTGACTTTTTTAATAACATTGAGCCTTTTTGTTACCTGAGCTTTTAAATACTTAATTTCACAACCGCCTTTTATCATTATTCTCAGAACACAGACCGCTACCCAGACAGAAATACATAGAATTTTTATGTAAGGGCAGCCACCGATACTTTTCCTGCGATCGCCAAGGCAATTTCTTTTAAAGCTTTTGCAGAAGCAGAATCCTCCTCAGCTACAACGATAGGTACGCCATTGTCTCCCCCAATTCTTGTAGATATTTCCAATGGTACGCACCCTAATAAAGGTATTCCTAATTCAGTTGCTGTTTTTGAGCCACCACCAGAACCGAAAATATCATACTGTTTATCTGGCATATCTGGAGGTATAAAATAACTCATATTTTCGATAATCCCCAAAACTGGTACTTTCAACTGCTGAAACATCCGCAAGCCTTTACGAGAATCTAGTAAAGCCACATTTTGGGGTGTTGTTACAATCACCGCACCAGCGATGGGAACAGCTTGTGTCAATGTTAACTGAGCATCACCCGTTCCTGGGGGCATATCTACTATTAAGTAGTCAAGTTCTCCCCATTCTACTTGATATAAAAACTGACGAATTACTCCATTGAGCATTGGTCCGCGCCAGATTACGGGTTGGTCTGGGTCAATCAAAAAGCCCATTGAAACTAGCTTAACGCCATGATTGAAAGCCGGTTCTAAGATTTCTCCTTTATCACCTTGACGTACATTGATTTGAGCGGATTCAAGTCCTAACATTGTGGGGTCGTTGGGTCCGTAAATATCCGCATCGAGTAAACCTACTTTTGCTCCTGTTTGAGCTAATGCTACTGCTATATTTACAGCTACCGTACTTTTACCTACACCGCCTTTACCGCTGGAAACAGCAATAATATTTTTGATCCCAGCTAGGCTATTACGGTCGGGTAAGCTTTTCTGTTGGGGTGTTTCTGCTGTCACATCTACTGATACTGACCGAACTCCCGGAAGTTTCTTGACAGCTTTTTCACAGTCTTCAACAATAAATTCTCGTAAAGGGCAAGCAGGTGTGGTTAAAACCAAAGTGAAGCTCACCTTGCCATCTTCGATTTTTACATTACGAATCATGTTCAATTCCACCAAACTTTTGCGAAGTTCGGGGTCTTGCACTGGTCGCAATACTTCTAAAACCGCAATCTTATCAAGTACATCATACATGGTATTTTTACTCTTGATGCTGTAACAACTTTTAATAAAGAATATTATCTATCTTTATGGGCATTCGGCATAGGGCATGGGGGATCGGGGTAATGTTAAACGAAGGAAGAGCGGAG
>DESS01000296.1:0-14858 GCA_002361335.1 Richelia sp. UBA3308 | reverse complement strand
CCGAAGTTGTTTGGAATTGGGATGGGTTATAATGCCCAAGCCATTGACGCGTAAGCGTGGGGCGTATCTTCCATCCTTTGTTGCCGCTTGTTTTAAACCCATATGTTTAAGTTAAATAGTTGGGAATTTTAAATTTTGTGTATTTAGTTTAAAATTCTTAACTCCACTCTTCATAATTCCTAAGCCCGATTGCAAAATTTTCCATGTCTCATGCCCTATGCCCCATGCCCCATGCCCAAATTAAAATATTTCTTCGTTTCAAGTAGATTTCCTTTTTCTTGATACTGCTTTGATTGCAGCTTCTTCAACGGCTTCGATTAAAGCACGTGCTACTCTGTCTGCATAAGGACGGGAAAAAGACCAAACTAAGGGAGAGAGCCAACCCCGTAAAGTCACCGAATAAGACAAACAAGTACCGCAAACCGTGGACTCTAGTTTGTAACTAATTCGTTCTTCTACACCGGGAATTGCCAAAATTCGCACGCTTAACAATTCTCTGGGATTAACACGTTCGACAAAAATGCGGATTGGAATAGGCCAGAGGCGGGTTACCGCTTGATAAATCAATCCCGGTTTAGGAACTAATCCGTAAGGTACGTTAGTACTTTTGAATAATGGGTGCCAGGAAACATCTGCCAAGTCAACTACTTTATGCCATATTTCATCCACAGAAGCGGAACTAATTTCGCGATAACTTCGCATTACTAGGACGCAAACTCGGCGACGTTTGCGATTGATAAATTTTGATAACCAACCTTGCATTCTCTTTTAATCCTCCCGGCTACACACTTGAAGAGTTACTCTGGTATTTTGGGTAACTGTAATTAATTCCCATTTCATTTGTGAATCAGCGATCTTGAATTTTTATGTGGGGAGTCCTTTCATCGGAATCAATTGAGTTGCGATATTGACTCTTTCTAAGTATTGAGCTGGAATTTGGGGCAACATATTCTTCAAAAAAATATTTCAAGACAAGATTCAAGACAAAAATCAAGATAATATTTCATGACGAAGGTGGAAAGCAGCAATTAGAGGAAGAATTTTCGATGCTACTTATCTTTAAATACATTAATCAAGCAAGCAATATCCTCTTCTTCTGGGGAAGAAATATCTGCTACCGGGATGTCATCTACGATATAAATTCCTGACTTTAATTAGCCTGATTTGTGGAAAAAGCTATTTATACAGTAAGTACAGTATCAAGTGAAGGGATTAGTACCCAAGGCTAGAACGCTAATCCTACCTGAACTGTTGGAAGGCTTATGCCAGGAATGCTGGCGTTGTCGATGCCCCGAACCCTAAGATAGGGTGCTTATAGGTTATTGTTACAGAATTTAGTGTTAATACCGGGGTATTCGGATCAAAAAGTTGAAAAAAATTAATCAATATACAAGAGGCCTCCCTATTTGAGGGAAAATAACCTTATCGGTTTTTTCAGGTGTTTTTTTACATTCAATCCCAAACTTACCACTCAAACCCGCTTAGTTAGGAATTCTGTGCCTACTAGTTTCAAATAATAAAAGTCCTTCATCGTAATTTAGGTGAAAAAATTTATGTTGACAAACTCCCCAATCTCCCAAAACTCCCGTGATTCTCAGTCTTTACCTCCAAGTACGGCAAAAGCTAAAGTCAGTGAATTTATGAAGCAGTTACAAGATGAGATTTCTCAAGCTTTAGCTGAACTTGATGGTGTGGGACAATTTCAAGAAGATAGTTGGGAACGTCCCGAAGGTGGTGGTGGACGTTCGCGAGTTATGCGTGAGGGTGCCATCTTTGAACAAGGTGGTGTAAATTTTTCTGAAGTTTGGGGTTCCAATTTACCACCTTCAATTTTATCGAGCCGTCCGGAAGCCGCAGGACATAAGTTTTATGCTACGGGAACTTCAATGGTATTACACCCCCGCAATCCTTACGTTCCCACCGTCCATTTAAATTATCGCTACTTTGAAGCCGGACCTGTTTGGTGGTTTGGTGGTGGTGCGGATATGACTCCATACTATCCTTTTGCCGAAGATGCAATGCATTTTCATAAAACTTTTAAACAGGCTTGCGATAATCATCATCAAGAGTATTATCCGGTGTTCAAACGCTGGTGCGATGAGTATTTTTACCTCAAGCATCGTCAAGAAACTCGCGGTGTTGGTGGTTTATTTTTCGATTACCAAGACGGAACAGGTGCTTTGTATCGTGGACCATCAGCTGATAAAGAAGCTGCTTTGTATAGCAATCAAATTGGCGAATTACCAACTCGTAGTTGGGAAGAAATATTTTCCTTCGTTGAAGAATGTGGCAAAGCTTTTTTACCGGCTTATGTGCCAATTGTGCAAAAAAGACATCCCATGGAATATGGCGATCGCCAACGAAATTTTCAGTTGTATCGTCGGGGTAGGTATGTGGAATTTAATTTGGTTTACGATAGAGGTACAATTTTTGGTCTGCAAACCAATGGACGTACTGAGTCCATTTTAATGTCCCTACCGCCTTTGGTACGTTGGGAGTATGGGTATAAGCCAGAACCAAGTACTCCAGAAGCAGAATTGTACGAAACCTTCCTCAAACCCCAAGATTGGGTCAACTGGAAGCAGAGACATAGTTAAATAATGTGAGTTAAACTACTAAGAATACTATTTCTGCAAGGTGACAATTAAGGCTGTAGCTTGTTATTCTCTAGCTACAGCATCAATAAATTTTGTTACTGATCAAATTCCTTATCTAAATCTATAAGTGAATAATATAGGAACTATAGGAAGATAATATTTATCAGTTTCACTCTTTTTGCCAGCAGGCTTAGCAAAATCTAATTAGTTAGTTTGAAGAGTGCTAGGGGAAAACTTTGTGATTCATATAGAACAAAAAACTTATACAGCGGCTGACGGACATACCGTTATCGTTTTATTGCCCAGTGGTCGTTTAGATATAACTACAGCTTGGCAATTCCGCCTCAAGCTGCAAGAATGTATTTCTAAACTCAGTTCCCATGTAGTTGTAAATTTAGGACAGGTAAATTTTATTGATAGTTCTGGTCTTACTTCTTTAGTTGCTGGAATGCGTGATGCGGACAAAGTAAAGGGTAGTTTCCGTATTTGTAACGTACATCCAGAAGCGAAGCTGGTTTTTGAAGTGACTATGATGGATACTGTATTTGAAATATTTGAAACTGAAGAGGAAGCTAAGGACGGTGTACCTCGGAGTATGGCGAGCTAAAAATAAACTGATATAGTTAGGAATTAAGAGGAACGAAGGAAGTGTTTATTTGCCGCGAGAGTATAATAATTATGGCCCCATAAAAACTAAAATCTGAAAATCATAATAGTAATATATATTTTCTGACTATTTTGTGTTTTCAGAGGATAAAATTATCAAGGTAATAGCGTAAATGTCACAATCGCTTGTTGTGATGACGGTATTCTGTGGTGCTATCAACTTCTAGTTCCTGTACAGACGTAGTATTTGCTCGCGGGCGCAGGGGTAGCTAGGTTTGTACAATTCCTAATTTATTTCAGTATTGTTGTAATTTGGTGTAACGATAAGGACCCAAAACTGCGCCCCAAGTTGCTTTTCGAGTTATTGAATCAACTCCTTTGTCATAACTCAAAAATTCTTTTTGGGTAGCTTCAAATCCCAAGGAGACTTCTATAGTTTTACCAGCATAATCAAAGGTACAGCGAATGTCTGGTATAGGTTTTGCAATCAGCTTATATTGGTTTTTACCAAGGGTTTCTACATTAACTTTAAGAACGCATCCGGGAAGTATATCTAATTTTTCAGGAGTAAGAGTGTTAAGTAAAGTATTATTACGACCTGCACCACACCAAGCAGTTGGGTCTTTAAACATATAATACTGAACTTTAAAAGATATATCGCTCCCTAGGGGCGTAATTCGCAACAAGCGTTGACGGTAAGGTTGGTCTATGCTAAGAATATTCGCTTGTTCGGCAAATAATGTCAGACTGTCTTCTTGAAATAAAGATACAGGTCTTTGCCACATACGCAATTGAACGTACCAAGCAGGATCGGCAATTGCTTGCTGTTTATTCTCAAACTCACCTGCGAGGTATTCCTTTATAGTGCTTAAGTTCGGCAAAGAAGTCATAAATAAAAATAAAATATTAAACTATTATTAATATGACTTGATTGTATAGTAAAAGGGATAAAAATCGCGATCTTCCCTAAAGGAGAGGTTGGCAAAGTCCCCTACAAGCGGGAGAATAAGTTTACATTGCCCTTAAATTTGATAAAAATTTCTTCGTGAATAACGTCCGTACTGTCTCTGAAACAAAGCGAACTTTCTACAGTCTTCACACCCGTCCAATCAACACGATTTATCGTCGGGTAGTAGAAGAGTTAATGGTGGAAATGCACTTACTAGGTGTAAATACTGATTTCAAATACAACTCCATTTATGCTTTGGGTGTTGTGACTGCTTTTGACCGATTTATGCAGGGTTATAAGCCCGAAGAGGATTTTGAATCGATTTATAATGCTTTGATTAAGTCTGTGGAAGAAGATCCACAAAAATATAAACAAGATGCTAAAAAACTGGAAGATTTAGCTAAAAGCTTAGCGGCAAAAGATTTAGTGAGCAATATCAGCCAGTTGCGTTTGGGTAATAATTCTGATTTACAAGGATTATTAGAAGATATTGCAAATAATCCAAAGTTTAAATACAGTCGTTTATTTGCGATTGGTTTATATACTTTGTTGGAAAATTCAGATCCAGAAATGGTTAAAGACGAAAAACTTCGTAATGAAGCTTTAAAAACTATTGCAAATAGTTTGCATTTATCTGAAGATAAACTGAGCAAAGATTTAGATTTATACCGCTCTAACTTAGATAAAATGGCGCAAGCTGCAGTAGTAATGGCGGATATGATTGCAGCAGAGCGCAAAAGACGGGAGCAACGCTCTGGGCAATCGGATACTACAGTTGCGCCTCCAGCAAATAATGATTAATTTGTTAATCACTGATGAAGAAGTTAGGAGATAAATCTAGGTTTATCGCTCCTAACTTTTAGGCAGCCAAACCGGGAATATAGTAAATTAATTTGTAAACCAAGGTACTAACAACTGATAGTGCAAGCGCTCCAAGTACAGGGGCCCAAAATCCTTTGAGTTGAAATCCATCAACAAATTTGTCTGTGATCACAAAACAAATAACGAAGATAACAAAACCAGCTAAACCGCCCAATATCTCAATACCCAATGCGGTGAAAAGTAGCTGAACCAAAGCGCTAACAATTCCTAGAACAGCTCCAGAAATAAAACCGATTGGCAAAGAATCAATTTCAACTCCAATGAATGGAATTCTGCTGATAACTAAAAAGCTAACAGATGTTACTAGCCAAGTAACCAAAACCGGTAAAATAGTCTCCATACTGAAATCCATTTGTGCAACTCCGATAATATAAATGACAAGGATCTTACAAAAATTCGGACTTGAAGCAGAAAATCGGACACCGGATGATTATAGCGAGACAGATTTTAATTAGATAGAAACACTGGAAACAATTTGATTAAAAATACAAAGTCAAAAGAGCATTGCCCATGGAAATCTAATTAAAGGTCAAAATTTTATATCCCCATCTCCCTTACTGAGGACTAGGTTTTGTTTGTCTGGGGGCAACTGGTGCAACAGTTGTTTGAGGTGGTGGTGCTGTGGGAACTGTAGAACCTGTATTGCTCCTGGGGCTTCTTGGTGGAACACCAAGTCCTGTTTGGGGTTGATTGGGAATGCTAGGAAGGGGAATTTGAGTGCTTCCGGGAGGTAAATTCAGGTTGGGATTGTTTTGAGGTAAATTGGGAATAAGTGGTGTAACATTTGGAAATGGTAATGTTCCACCGGGAGTTGCTCCTGGTTGTAATGGTAAACTAGGAGTTGGTTGTATTGGATCGGCAGGTTGTTGGGAGGAACCAGGTATAATTGCTAAGGACACCCTGTCACCACCGACTTTTCGCAGCAAATCCAATATTTCAATTACGCCATTATAAGTTGCATCACGTGAAGCATATAATACTAGAGTGCCTTTAGGATTCTGTGTAATATACTTCTTCAAAATACCTTCCAACTCAGAGCGTTGTACTGGCTGTTTTTCTACATAAATTTGACCAACAGCATCAATTGTTACAGGTAAAATTTCTCGTTCACCCTGTGGTTGTAGGCTAGATGTGGCGGTTTCAGCTTGAGGTAAATCGATGTTGATTGACTGTTGGCGAGTAAATTGTAATGATGCCAAAATAAAAAATGTCAGAATGCAAAAAACAACATCAATTAAGGGGATTATTTGAATTTGAACTTCTTCGGTTGGATTATTTAGGTTGATTTTCATTTTTTACTCCTCTGGTCGCTCCTGGGGATTTCCGGCTAAAAATATCTCCCTCACTCCCTCCCTCAATTAGTTAGATAATCTTTTACCGGGAAGGGAGTAATTCTCACCACGTCTGAAGACGGCATTTAATGATTGAGGGAATATAATGGTTGTTAATAATAAGCCCATGACAAGACGAATATAATTAAATCAGCTTGGGGGCTTATTATAAAGAAAAAAGCACGGCGTTACAGATAAATACGATTACGCTGTGTGTGTGGAGCGTATATATCAATTACTAAGTGTAAGTGACTATTTATCTTCAGATTCTGGTGAATTGGGATCTGAAATTTGAGTTGGTTCGGAAAACTTGTTTTTATCTCGCTTGCGTAAAGTTGTAGTATTTTCCTGGGTCGTATCTTTATCTTTTACAATTACTTTAGGTAGGACTTTACTAGTAGGTCTAATATTGCCATCAACGGTCGGAAATTGGCGATAAAGTAATTCCAATTCATTTCCAGACTTACGGAAAACTTTGACTTGATTAACTAGCAAAGCCTGAAACCATCGGTAGAATATCAAACTGAAAATGGCAACCACTAGCCCTGCTGCGGTACTGTATAAGGATTCACCAATACCAGTTGTGACTCCAGCACTAGCTTCTGTACCTAAATCGGAAATTTTAATTGATTCAAGGGATTGAATCAAACCCCAAACAGTACCAAACAATCCCAATAAAGGCGCAACAGCAATTACCAGTTCTAAAACTTTTTCACCGCGACGCATTAAAGCTAATTCATTTTCTGCAGTGGATTCAAGTGCTAATCTAAAAGTTTCAGGGTCTCTTCTTGGTAAACTTAAAGGGGCATAGAGAAACCTACCTATAGGTTGATGGGTTGCTCGTTGGGCAATTTCGGTAGCTACTCCCCAATCATCGCTGGCTGCATCTAGTACACGGTCAACAATTTTCCTTTCTTGAGTTAAAATTCTTAGCCAGAACCATATTCGCTCGAAGATCACGCTCAAAGATAAAACCGAGAAAAAAAGCAAAGGCCACAATACAGGACCGATCTTGCGTACAATTTCTTCAATATTCATAATATAAAGGTCTCCTCCGTTCATCCTCAACCAAACATCTCACACCACTTTAATTTTAGAGATTAATGCACAAGGACGGTAATCGTTTGTGAAAAGAACATGTATGTTGTTCATCAACCGAAACTAAAGATAAGCCGGTAGCATATTTCACAGTTATAGGGCGGTTATTCCCACAGGAAGTTTAGGGCATATTTTGTCAAAATTAAAGGTAAGTTGAGGCTAAAAAATATGAAATTCTCAATTCAATCAGTTTATGAATGGTATCGTGGTTTAATTCGTAATCCCAAGTACCGTTGGTGGGTACTGTTAGGGACTCTTGTATATTTTGTTAGTCCGATTGATGTGATTCCGGACATTTTCCCGATTGTGGGAGAACTTGATGATGTTTTTCTGTTAACGCTTTTAGTTAGCGAGTTTTCTCAAATGCTTATCGAAGGCTTTAAAGCGCGTAAGGGAGTTACAGACTCAGATACACCAGTAGCTAGTAATTCCGAACAACCTGCCAAGGGCGAGGATACTATTGACGTTGATGCTGTTTCTGTAAAATAGTGTTTCTAGGAAAATAAAATATACTAGTACTCGGCTCTTATTACTTTGCGGGGTTAATTGTAAGAAAAAAAGTAATTTTCTCCCCCTGCCTCCCCCGCAACGCCAGTTCCCCCAACCTGCCCCCACCATCTGTTGGTGTGGTGAACTACTAGTACAACACGGCGTAAATAAGGCAACCATTAAAAATGGCTGAAAAGCTTAGAAAATCAAACTTCTTACTTCTTACTTCCGCGAAGCGGTATTAGCCTCCTTCTTCAGCAAGAGTTATATCCTGTGGGTTTTCGAGAAGATGGTGATTTGCGTTTTATGTGGGGAATTGCTGTTTGGAAACCTGAGTTTACTGAGTTTCTCCACGAGTATTTGATTGAAATTAAACAGGATGAAAATTTACCGCTGTTACCTGAAATTCCTATTGGTAATGTAATTCAATCTGCTATAAATAAAGGTTTGCGAGTGGAGGCGGAAGCTTTTGCAAATGGTAGTTATTTGGATATTGGTACTCCAGATGATTTAATCAAAGCCGTGCGGGGATTTGGTGAGGATTTTGAGAGTTAATTTTGAAACGCCTTGATCAAAAAACTATAGCGCTAGGGTTTTTTTATGTAATTCCTTGTTTAACTGGAATCTGTATTGTGAATTTTGTACCATTACCTAATACTTATTACTCATTACTCAGATCAAATATGATAACTGTTTAACCGGACATGATATTAATGGTGCGTTAGACGATGCAGATAAATTATGGTTAATTTGACAAATAGTCGTGCGTCTAACACACCCTACAATCTAGAATCTACAATTTAACTTCTCCAAATTCTGTCAAGAATCTAAATGCTTTGACAATATTGCTTGCACATTCTTGAGGAGAAGTATTGTAAAAATATCGCCATGCTGCGGCCTTATCTTCATCATATTTATCCCTTCTTTGGGGTTGATTATTTAACCAGTTTAACCGCACAGCATGACCAATTAATACATCTAAAACGATATATTCGCGGATTTGTAATTCTGGATTATTTTTGGCGATCGCGGCGAGTTCCATTAATGCTTCAATGTTGACTTGACGGTATTCTGGAGCTTCAATTTTGTTTAATAAATGCTCTACTCCTAGGGCAAAATTCTTTTCTGAAGCAGTCATTTCTGATATCAGTAATTTACTATCCAAGCGATTGCGGCGTTCTAATTTATCTCCAATTACTAAGCCTTTACAATGATGCATTACTTGCCAAACATTTTCAAAGAAGTGTTGCGGTACACGGTTGATCGTTCCTTCTGCTTGCCTGTATCGCCGCCAACCTCCTACTGGTACTTCTATTTGCTCTTGGTTAACTGACTCTCTTACCCACTGTATTTCGTTTTCTTTCTGCTTGACGTGCAATGATTCTTGTTGACGTAATAATTGATTCATGCCTGAATATTCTAACAAACAATCTTTCAACCTTGTTTTGACTTCAAATGGCGATCGCTGCATCAATTGTTCGTAGGCTTCATCTTGAGTAATATCTAATTCTCTGGCAAGTTTACTGATAATAAATAAAATCAGATATCCTGTTCTAATAGTAAGTAATCCTTGAAAAAGTTCTGGTTCGGAATTAATTAAGGTACGTAAATAAATCAGAATTTCTTGAGTTAAAACTCCATCTCTAACATCATCGCGACAGAATTCTTTTATTTTCTCAACAATTTCTTTGTGGGAAAGGGGTGCAGTAATTAAGGATGCTTCGTTGTAAGCTCTACCGACTGCAATTTGCTTACCTCGTGCTAAAAGACTTGTAACTACATCGGATAAGCGCATATCGGCCATTTGACGCAATCCTGCAGCACGACGCACTACTGCCCAAAGCCCGACTTTACCAGCTTTTTGGTAAACTTCATCAAGTAAATCGGAAACTTTTACGATATCATGGGATTCGCCAAAACCGATGTCGAAATCAAGTCCTTTCAAGCGGGTTAATGTTTGTAATAATTCGATTTGTTCGTAAAGGTTATTCGATGAGCGCAAGGAAGAAAGCAAGAATTCTAGGTTGGTTTCGCATTCCATTTGGAATTCTTGGGTATGCTCTAACATCGAGTTATTTCCTGGATTATAAAGTAAATAATCAGTGGGAGGAGCAATGTTTGTAACTGGCGATTTTTGAAACTCGAAGTTTTGCTGTAAATTAACTCTTTGAATGTTGGCGGTAAGTATTAATTGATTGAGTCTTCCCAATTTCACCCGCACGCCGTTACAAATACCGTTATTTAGTTCTTCCATTAATAACAATAATGCTTCACTACCTGTTTCTAACATGGTGTGAGTTAACATTAAAGTTAAAGTCGGACGACCATTATCGCTCCAATATTTTTCAATATAAGCTAGTTCACTTTTAAGTTGAACTACAAGAAAGTGATAATCTAAGGTTAAATAAAATTGTTCTGAATCTAAGAAAGACGGTAAAAACACAACGTTTTCGTAACCAATACGGAAAACTCTGGATGTAGTTAAACTCCTCGGCGTTCTTGGTGGTCTTCCGGTTAAACCGAGTTTTTTATTACATCCAATTCCGCTATAAATTGCAATTAAATCTGCTGCCTGACGAACTTGAATTGGTTTTATTTGTAATAGTGTTTCCGTTTTAATTCCCCTAACTGCTAATTTCGATTGTAGTTCTTCATCTTCTGCTAATAAAGCAATTTGTACTATAGGTTTTCGTTGTCTTCCTACTGATAAATATCTTCCCAAAGGATCGATATCTCCCACGGAAAGTAATTTTTCATTTAACATTTGTCCGAGAAAATACAAACTTTGCGCCCATACCAAAGGCACATTTTCATTAGGTAAACGTTTTTGAGTTCCAGGTGCTTGTTTCTCAGCTTCTATATTTTCTTGGGGAACATAATAAACCTCCGGTAGCAAACGCAAATTATCGCGTTCAACTAAGCTAAATTCTAAACATTGCTGATAATGCTTGATTTTCTGTTGTTCTCCCCCAAATAATCCATCTAATAACAAATAAGTAAAAAATAAAGGCCATTCACATTCTATATATTCAAATTGCTTGAGTTCCCTGGGTTCATAATGCAAGCGCTGAGTGTCTTCCAAAACCGTTTGATGCCCATCGCGCAAAAACCGCTTACAACCGTAATTACCTTCTAATTTATTAATTATCTCTTCCAAAGTACGCTGACGTAAACTTTGATCTTCCACAGCAAAAGCGGGAAAACTAATTACACTCAAAAGTGCTGCATCAATTTCTTTAGAAGCCGATTCCCTGGGCAATAAATATTCTAAAGTAATGCGAGCGCGGGCAATTTCATCGGGTAGTACATGAATTACAGATGCTTTATTCCCATGTACTCCAAATAAATCCAGTTCGTTAATTGCTTCTAAAGCAGCTTTAGCCATCCCTACCGAACTAGCATTTAATTCTGCTTTACCATGATTTATTTTATTACCTCGCTCCCAAATTCCGTAATCTGGAGTGCGGTAAGCTCGTCCGATATAGTAAACTAAGTTTTGCACAAAATCTACTTCATCAAAAGTGTAAACTAACTGCAAACCCGAAGCAGTCATTTGTGCCAACATCAATAAATATATGGATGTCGCGTCAAGCTGTAAATGTCCCCATTCATCGTCACCAACAACAATATCCCCAGTAGCAGTATTATACTTAGCGTGCAAGGAATCCAAAGGCGATTGAGTATGCTTAAATTTTTCGACTTTACCTGCCTGTCGCATCATCGAGAATAATAATCCTCGCATTAACTTAATAACGCTGTGTTCTAATTCGTAAGTGCGTCCAATATCATCATCAACTTTACGATAAGCTAAGGCTAATCCCCAAACTGCTAAAATACTGTAAACGTTATCTCGTACCCAAGCGTCATGATAGTTTCCGTGGGCAGTTATCGCCGTTGAAGCAGGGAGCAAACCAGTAATCGGATTTTGACGGGAAAGAATAATAGTCTTAATTTGCTGATAATAATATTCTAACCGGGGAAGCAACTGTAGAGCTTTAAACATAATAATCTAATTCCAACACTTGAAGGCTGGATTTTATTTGATAACCGTAAATGATAAAAGTAAAAACAGTATAACTTCTGTAATCGTCGCTAGCAATACTACTTTCTTGAGTAAAGCAGTTTAGTAATTATTTTTTTACACCTTATTAATTATTACTAAGAGATACTACTATTGTTTTACATAATGCAGCTTACCAAACATTATATATTGCTTGCTGTTTTTTTCTGATTGTTAACAAGTTAAACTATCCGGTTTCCCACATCAGTCCATCGTAAAATATTGATCGCTTATTTTTTGTTGATTCAAATTCTTAATAACTCCCTCTATAGAAAAATTGGCAAAAACATATTAGCATCAAAACATTCTTGAGACACCACGAAGAGTAAGTAAAAACTGCCTTATTGGCAAACCCAACCAAATATTTTTTCAAAAAAGCCTATTAGTATCAAGCAAATTGCTGTGACAAAACAGTCAAATATAGATTATTTTTCAAAATTTTCTCATCTAATGGTTATTGACAACTAAGGCTAAATAAGATAATCCCCTCCCTTTCGATAAAAACTTATTGTTAAGTTACGGTAAATTTTCACGGGGAATATTACCTTGTCAGTAAGAATAATTGTTTCAAAATTCGATCAAAGTAAGATTAAAATTTTGAAGCTCCTCTTATTTGTCACCAATATTATCTGTTTTTCCTATTCACTAGGGGATAAAGAATGGTAAGTTTTCAGTAGTATCACATATACAATCCTAATTATTTAAAATAAAAAAGACTTGTTAAAATGTTAATAATTTAACTTATTAAGTTATAAAGGGAATTAAATTTTTACCTTGACATAAACGCTTATAGTAGTAAAATCTACTCTATTGAAATGAAAATCAGGGCATAGAGCTACTAATTAGTGCGTAATATCACATAAAAATAATACTTAAGCTCAGCATCTACCGGATTACACAGTTCCGGGTTAGTATTATGACTTAGCGATGCCTCGATCGGTAATCGATGTTGATTTTTTGAAAATTTATGGACAGAAGTCCGGAAGACGGTAGTATCACACTCCTCTGAGCTGTAGAGTTAGTCTCTCAGCGCGGGGGAGACAACAGGAGGAATCATGCTTATTCAAGATGTTGGCAATTATGCAATTAATATTGCTGAGTTTGGCGTTACAGATTTAAATGAACTCAAATGGGACTTAAACCATTTACCACCGGTTGATATTGGGGAATACATTGCGAATTTATCTAGAAAACAACGTGCGATCGCCTTTCGTTTACTTAATAAAAATCGAGCAATTGACGTTTTTGAATATTTACCTCCCCACATACAGGAGGAATTGATCAATTCTCTCCACGATGTACAGATAGCGCAAATCTTGGAAGCAATGAGTCCCGATGAACGTGCAGAATTGTTTGACGAACTACCGGCGAAGGTTGTCAAGCGTTTATTACACTCATTGAGTCCGCAACAAAGACAAGTGACTGCAACGATTCTTGGTTATCCTGAAGGTACTGCTGGAAGGGTGATGACTACGGAATACGTCCGTTTACAGGAAGGATTAACTGTTCAAGAAGTTCTGAATAAAATCCGCTGTCAAGATGAAGACAAAGAAACTATTTATTATGCCTACGTTACCGATAAAAACCGCAAGTTAGTTAGTGTTGTGTCGCTGCGACAATTACTGTTTTCCTATCCCGATGCTTTATTACGAGATATTGCTTCGGCAAAAGTGATTAGAGTTACCACTGACACTTTGCAGCGAGAAGTTGCAAAAATCATGAAGCGTTACGATTTAATTGCTTTACCTGTTGTTGACCGAGAAGATAGACTCGTAGGTATTGTCACCATTGATGATGTAGTAGATATTATTGACGAGGAAGCCACTGAAGAGATTCAAAAACTTGCAGGGGTTAGCGGTGGAGATGAAGCTGCTTTGTGTTCTCCCCAAGTCACCATCCGCAAACGTTTACCTTGGCTGCTGGGAAATATCGGTTTGTACATCGCTGCTGCTAGTGTTATCGCACCTTTCCAGGAAGTGATTAAGATAGTACCTGTTTTGGCAATTATCATGCCTATTTTGGCTAATAGTAGTGGTAATGTAGCTTTTCAGGTTTTATCAGTGACAGTGCGGGGATTAGGTTTGGGAGAAATAACGCCAAAGGACACTATGACTCTGCTGCGAAAAGAATTAACTGCAGGATTAGGAACCGCTATTGGTTTGGGTTTAGCCTTGACAATTTTATCAATGATGTGGTCACCTCCGAATGAGCGTTGGGTGTCGTTTGTTGCCGGAGCTGTGATGGCTGTAAATGTCTTGATAGCTGTAACTTTAGGAACGGTATTACCGATGGGATTAAAACGTTTAAACCTCGATCCAGCATTGATTAGTGGTCCTTTAATGACCACAACTTTAGATGCAGTGGGCTTTATGACCTTTTTATCTTTAATTTCCTTAGCTTTAAAAGTATTTTCTTAATCTATTAATTAGCCGCTCAACAAGGCACTTATCTAAAAAATAATATCATCTCCGGTTAAATATTTGTAAATATTGGGAGTAGTGAGTAGTAGTAAAGAGGATAATCTGGCTTTTTGCGTAGATGTTCTTTGTGATAACTAATTATCCGGACTTGATATAAGAGGGTTTAGTTTACTTGGAATTTCTTAACATAGCGATATTTTTTTGCGCCACCTTACTTAATTCTATATAACTTATTCCACATAATTAATTCGGGAGGTTTTTTAGCGTTGCAAATTTTTGAGATTTTTTGCTAAATTTAACCCCCTTAATTACTTATAATTCAAACTGTTCTATACTCATGTAAAAATAGTAAGTAAGTCGGCACAAATAAACGAGGGCTATGTTACAGAATGTTGAAGTTAAAGGCGTTGCATAATAGAAGTATGA
>DESS01000034.1 GCA_002361335.1 Richelia sp. UBA3308 | reverse complement strand
ATTGGGTATTGGGCATGGGGCATGGGGCATGGGGCATTGAATTATTCAACAGTCTACAGGCACATCTTTTGGTGTCGATCGTTGATTATTAATTGTTGATTATTAATTGTTGATTATCTATAAATTGATCGTCGATGTTTGATTTACTTTTTGGAATTCTTGAAGCATTTTTCTGAGGCTCTGTCGCCAATGAGGTGGATAGGATTCTATGAAAGCGGATATTTTGCTACAGTTAAGAACTGAATAATTAGGGCGCGTTGCGGCAGTAGGATATTCCTTCGTCGTAATAGGGATGACACGCTCAATCTCCAAAGGAAAATCTAATTGTTTCGCTTCTTCAAAAATTGCAACAGCAAAGTCGTACCAACTGGCTACGCCACTGTTTGTGTAATGGAAAGTATAACTTTTTTGGGGAGTTTTGCTAACTAGGGCGGCTATGGTTTGGGCTATATCTTTTGCCCAAGTGGGGCTACCGATTTGATCGGCTACTACCCTTAATTCTGGTTTTTGGGTTCCTAGTCGCAGCATGGTTTTAACAAAGTTGCTTTTGCCTCCTGTACCATAAACCCAAGCTGTACGAAGAATAATGTGATTGCCACAATTTGAGCGAATCGCTTCTTCTCCTGCAAGTTTTGTTTTACCGTAAATGCTTAAAGGGTTTGTTAAGTCATTTTCCTCATAAGGATGGCTGGTTTTACCATCGAAAACATAATCAGTAGAAATATGAATTAACTGAGATTGTAATTTTTCAGCTTCTTGGGCGATGACTTTCGGGGCTGTGGCGTTTACTATGTGGGCTAATTCTGGTTCACTTTCGGCTTTATCTACAGCAGTATAAGCAGCAGCGTTAATAATTATTTCTGGTTGATTTTCTCTAATTAAGTCCCGCAGAGTTTCGGGTTGAGTAAGTTCTACTATAGGGCGTGCTACAGATTTTAAGTTGTTGTAGGGTTGAAGAGTTTTTTGTAATTGAGTGCCAATTTGACCATTACAACCGATAAGCAAAATTGATTTACTCATTATATTTATAAATTATATTCATCTTGTTGATGAAATTCTTCCCGCTTTTCTAAAAAATTCTCTAAATATAGAAAAAAATATCTTATATTAAATCCTTTTCAAAGAATTATCTCATGAGGACTAAAAAATTAAATTAGGATTATGATTAGTATTTATTATTGTTACCATAGAATAACAAACATCCCTTTTCTAAATAAAATTACTGAAATAAAAAAATATATTTATAATTATGTTACAGCTTCAAAGGAATGATTTTTTAAGAAACTAAAAATCTAAATCCGAACTCAAATCTATACAATGCAGCCTAAAACACTGTTATATCTATGTTTTATGTCAGCAAAATTTTTGTACGTATATCTGAAATGTTAAGTAAATTTATATGTTCACATTATTTAAAACAAAGGAAGTTTTTACAACTTGATTTAGTGTGAATTCAATAAAATTTACTTATCAATAGAAGATTCAAGTAATTAATAAACTCTTTGGGTAAAGTTTTTGGTGCTCTAAGACTTAATTGTAAAAACGGTTACTAGTACCACAGTTTTAAATTTTACGAATAAAAAAGCGTTGATACTTAAAAAAACTTATGATTTATGTGAATTGGTATTAATATTTATTTATATTTAGAGAACGAAAAATACTGTATATGACCGTTAAAAAGATTATTATTCAAAAACAAAATATATATCCCTAGAAGTAATACTTATAGTAGAAGACAAAATTGATTGTATTAATGTTGCTATAATTCCTACTTGATGAATAGTTAATTTTTTCTTAAAACTATAAACACATCGGTTTTGTAAATTTTTGCCAATTGGTATAGGAAACTTGACTAAAAGCAAAAATTTGCAGTATTTTTTGTGCTGTTCCCTGAGTCACCTATGTCTAATTTATTTGATGCTGTATTTGATGCTGATATCTATCGTAAAGCTAATCCAGATTTGAGTGGGTTGAATGACAACCAAGCATGGTCACATTTCAAAAATTATGGTTTAGAAAATGGTCTGGAATTTTCATCCGTAGTGGACTTCGGTTTTTATCGTGCTAGCAACAGCGATTTAGCTGAGTTGAGTAACAGAGAAGCTTACGAACATTTAGTAAATTATGGTATAAGCCAAGGAAGAAAATTCTCTGCATTTGTAGACTTGCAATTTTACCGCAAAAATAACAGTGATTTAGTTAATTTAAGTAACGAAGAACTTTTTGAACATCTGAAAGATTCGGGTATAGCTGAAGGACGTTCATTTTCGCCTTTTTTCGATGTTAAATATTATTTAGCTGAGAATCCCGATGTTGCCCAAGCAGTTGGTAACAACTATGAAGAAGGATTTAATCATTTTGTATTTGAAGGTTTGAACGAGGGAGACTCTTTCTCACCAGCTTTTGATGCAGAATTTTACAAGAATGCTCATGCCGATTTAGCGGCTAGTTCGTTAGATAACGAAGAGCTTTTAGAGCATTTTGTAATTAATGGTTTGAATGAAGGCAGAGCATCAGCGCCGGGATTCGATGTCAAGAATTATCTGGAGAATAATCCTGAGTTAAAGCAAGCTGGTTTCAGTTACACTCAAGCCTATGAACACTTTGTTACACAAGGGAATGGTGATCAACTTGCTACTAACCAATATATTGAAACGGACTATGCTGGTAATACTTTAGATAGCGCTCTGCCAATTAATTTAGACTCTGGTAGTTTCAGTTTGAGAGGCTCTATTGGTAAATCTGACAGCGACGACTTTTATAGTTTGAGTTTGAATAATCCCAACAGCAAGCTCGAACTTATAATCAACGGTTTGACGGCAGATGTAGACTTAGAGTTGCTCGATAATACTGGTAAAATTATCGCTGATGCAGCCAACAAGAGTAATATTGAGGAATCTTTAACTGTTGATGATTTGAAAAATGGTCCCTATTATATTAGGGTTTTCCCAGGAGAAGAATCTGGTGATACTAACTATGATTTCAATCTGAATGTAATCCCAACAGAAGTTGAACTCAATGTTATAGTTTCTCCTCAATCTACAGACTCAGCTGCGTCAGGAGAATCTTCTAAGGGTAAAGATGTATCAAATTTTGTAAGTAGTAATCCTCTGATCAATGAAGTTTTGGATTTAACAAACGAATATCGCAGCCAATACGGTTTAGATCCTTTAACTTTGAATCGCGAGCTATCATTGGCAGCTGAAAAACATAGTGAAGATATGGCGATCAATGATTTCTTTAGCCATGAAGGTTCCAATGGTAGCAAACTTCGCGATCGCACTAAATCGGGTGGCTATGAATCCTCTTATGTAGGAGAAAACATTGCCGCTGGCTATATAACTGCTGAGAATGTTGTCAAAGCATGGATCGAAAGCCCCGATCATCACAAAAATATTGTCAATCCTAACTTTCAAAGTATTGGACTTGGGTATTACTACTTAGAAAATGATACGGGAGACACAAATTACAAGAGGTATTGGACGCAGAATTTTGGTGGTATAGTTTCTACTTGATATTAGTAATTTTGCTGAGATAATACATCTTCAACTGGATCAGGAGACGTTGCAATAAGCACGTCTCTACAAATTAGATTAAGGAAAAACCTCAGCTGTTTGCAAAGGTGTACCTGCTGCATCTTTTGCAGAAATAATTGGCTGGTGAGATATTTGCCAATTTATATTTAGATCGGCATCATTCCAAAGTATAGTACGTTCTCCCTGGGGTGAGTAATAATCTGTTGTTTTATAAAGTACTTCCGCAAATTCGGAAAGTACTAAAAAACCATGAGCAAAACCAGGTGGTATCCATATTTGACGTTTATTTTCAGCGCTGATTTCATAACCTACCCATTTACCAAAAGTAGGAGAAGTTTTTCTAATATCTACCGCGACATCGAATATGCTACCAACAACCGCACGTACTAGCTTTCCTTGGGGTTGTATGATTTGGTAGTGCAAACCCCGTAGTACATTTTTTTTGGAGTAAGAATGGTTGTCTTGAACGAAGTTAACATTAATACTGGTATAATAAGTAAATTTTTTTAAATTAAAGGCTTCAAAGAAAAACCCACGTTCGTCTTGAAACAATTGTGGTTCAATTATTAGAACATCAGGAATTTCAGCTAAAATTATTTTCATTGATTTATAATTAATTATTCCTGAAGTCTTATATTACTGCTATTTGGGAATAAAATTCCTCGCAAATCATTTAAAATTAATACAATGGGAAAGTTTTATTCATATCTTGCAGCAATAATTTCTTAAGTTATAAAAATAACTGTTTTACCATCATTATTTACTGATTTCAAGGGAGCATCCCAATTTTGAATAAATATTTTA
>DESS01000298.1 GCA_002361335.1 Richelia sp. UBA3308 | reverse complement strand
CTTCCAGCTTTGGTGGTGGTGTCGATATCAAAATGGGTAACGGAAATGACTTTGTTGAAGGTTTTGGTAGCGCTACACTAAATGGTGGTGAAGGTTTTGATGAACTCAACCTTGGCTCTAACAATTTTGAGGACTTTAAAATCAGTTTAGGGGGTAATAGCAATAATAAGGTTAATTTTGAACAAAATGGCATTATCATGAACACCGTTAAATTTGATCAATTTGATTTTAATAATGGAAGCTTCAGCTACGATCAGCTAGTTGCCAAGTTATAGGATATATGAAGCAAGACTGTGGAAGCAACAGTTCTCCCGCTTGTTAAAACAGTTTAATTTTTATTTAAGCAGTTATATACAATTCATCTTCTATGCCCTTGTTAGCTGATTATTTAGAACAGCAGTACTAAATGGACAAGAAGTAGCCCTCTACCTTGATTGAAGGGGGAAACCAGGATGTAATATAAGCTGTCAAGCATAGCAAATTGCAGTAAAAACAGTTAAATTCCCAGGAATACAGATACTATGAAACCATTCAACTTAACTCAAAAAAAATTTACAAACCGACGGGATATAGTCAATTCAAATAGTGGAATTTTTAATCCCGCAGGCTCTCAAGTCAAGGCATTGAAAGGTGACGATGAAATCATTGGTAACCAATTTATAAATAGTGATTTTGGTTTAGGATTGTTTGTGGGTGTGGGAGCCATAAATGCTGGTGCTGTCAGCGCAGCCGATCTTAGTGCTGAAGCTACTGTTAATGCTGATGGTATTGACAACAAAGGAAGTATTGCTACAAATCAAGGAAACGATCTAGTTAGGGGTAGTGCAACAGCACAAATTTCTGCTCAAGCCAATGCAGTATCTAATGCTATAGCTTATGCCGATAAGTTGGATACTTTTGCGATCGCCGATACTTTTGCCAATATAAACGTTGATGCAATTGCCAATGGGATTAACAATACCGGCAAGATCAGGACTAATCAGGGTAGTGATAGTGTTGATGGCAAATTAGTGGCTTCTGTCACAGCAGTTGCGACAGCCGAAGCAAATGCTATAGCCTTCGTCGAAGCTGTTGCTAAAGCTCCTGTGAATCAAAGTCTGATTGCTTTTGCGGACGCAATTGCTGTAAGTTTAGCGAATGCAACTATTACTGCTACCGGTATTAAGAACCTTGGAGGGCATATTGATACCGCTAACGGTGGAGATAGTATTAATGCTATTGCCACTTCTAATTCTAATACTCTCTCAGAAGCTTCTGCTGCGACATCAGCTGCTGTTACTCCCGAAAATGCAGCTTTAGCCAATGCTCTTGCCGTAGCAATTGCTGAAGCAGAAGACACCGCAATTGCAATTGATAATACTCAAGGCCTTATTGACATGAGGAAGGGAGAGGATAGTATCAAAGCTACTGCTAATGGTGAAATTAAGGGGATCGCCATTAAAAATAGTCAAGGTACTATTAAGACAGGTCCAAAGGGCGATACTATAGAAGCATTTGCTACCGGAATAGAAGAGTCTTACGGTATTTTTGGCGGCACTATTGAGACAGGAAATGGACCTGATACAGTAAAAGCTTCCAGCTTTGGTGGTGGTGTCAACATCAAAATGGGTAACGGAAATGACTTTGTTGAAGGTTTTGGTAGGGCTAAACTAAATGGTGGTGATGATTATGATGTACTCAGCCTTGACTCTAACAATTTTGAGGACTTTAAAATCAGTTTAGGCAGTAATTATAATAAGGTTAATTTTGAACAAAATGGCATTATCATGAACACCTCTAGATTTGAACAATTTGATTTTAATAATGGAAGCTTCAGCTACGATCAGCTAGTTGCGAAGTTATAGGATATATGAAGCAAGACTGTGGAAGCAAGAGTTCTCCCGCTTGTTAAAACAGTTTAATTTTTATTTAACGAATTCCCAGGAATACAGATACTATGGAACCATTAAACTTAAGTAAAAAAAAATTTACAAACGGAAAGGATATAGTCAATTCAAATAGTGGAATTTTTAATCCCGCAGGCTCTCAAGTCAAGACATTAAAAGGTGACGATGAAATCATTGGTAACCAATTTATAAATAGTGATTTTGGTTTAGGATTGTTTGTGGATGTGGGAGCCATAAATGCTGGTGCTGTCAGCGCAGCCGATCTTAGTGCTGAAGCTACTGTTAATGCTGATGGAATTGACAACAAAGGAAGTATTTCTACAAATGCAGGAAGCGATGTAGTTAGGGGTAGTGCAACAGCACAAATTTCTGCTCAAGCTAATGCAGTATCTAATGCTATAGCTTATGCCAATAAGTTGGATACTTTTGCGATCGCCGATACTTTTGGTAATATAAACGTTGATGCAATTGCCAATGGGATTAACAATACCGGCAAGATCAGCACTGGTCTGGGTAGTGATAGTGTTGATGGCAAATTAGTGGCTTCTGTCACAGCAGTTGCGACAGCCGAAGCAAATGCTATAGCCTTCGTCGAAGCTATTGCTAAAGCCCCTGTGAATCAAAATCTGATTGCTTTTGCGGACGCAATTGCTGTAAGTTTAGCGAATGCAACTATTACTGCTACGAGTATTAAGAACCTTGGAGGGCATATTGATACCGGTAAGGATGGAGATAGTATTAACGCTATTGCCACTTCTGATTCTAATACTTTCTCAGAAGCTTCTGCTGCGACATCTGCTGCTGTTACTCCCGAAAATGAAGCTTTAGCCAATGCTCTTGCCGTAGCAATTGCTAAAGCAGAAGACACGGCAATTGCAATTGATAATACTCAAGGCCTTATTGGCATGGGCACGGGAAATGATACTATCAAAGCTACTGCTAATGGTGAAATTAAGGGGATCGCCATTAAAAATAGTCAAGGTACTATTAGCACAGGTGGAGAGGACGATACTATAGAAGCATATGCTACCGGAATAGAAGAGTCTTACGGTATTTTTGGCGGCACTATTGAGACGGGAGATGGAGCGGATACAGTAAAAGCTTCCAGCTTTGGTGGTGATGTCAACATCAGAATGGGTGACGGAAATGATTTTGTTGAAGGTTTTGGTAGCGCTACAGTAAATGGTGGTAAAGGTTTTGATGTACTCAAGTTTGACCATAGGTTTGAGGACTTTAAAATTAGTTTCGGCAGTAATCTCAGTGATGACGATGATGACGATGATGAGGACGACTTTAAAATTAGTTTCGGCAGTGATGACGATGATGACGGTGATGACGATGATTACGAGGACTTTAAAATTAGTTTCGGCAGCGATCACAGTGATGACAATGAGCTTATTTTTAAGCGAGATGGCATTACCATGAACACCACTGATTTTGAAAAATTTGTTTTTAATAATAGAAGCTTCAATAGCTACGATGACCTAGTTGATGAGTTATAGGGTATGTTTTGGGAGACTGTGGAAGCAACAGTTGTGCCAATTTGAGCAATCCAGATGGCAATTACCGTGTGAAATATGGCGATAAGCCCTACGGGCATCGCCGAAGGCATCGCGATATTACTCCCCTTGCCTCGTTACAGATTACCGGTGGGGATTGAGGGAGTGAGGGAGAAATTGCGGCTTGAAATCGCCCCCGAGGGGAACGGGAGTTTTAGCTCCACTGTTTCAAACAGCCTGCATAAGAGAAGCCTCGCCATGCTCTTACTTGTTTTTTTTATACGGTCGTAGTAAAATAATAGAACCAGCTGGATATAAAAACGCTGGTATCGGCGCAGTATATCTTTGTGAATCAGCTACAAAAGAATGCTGATGTAATTAACATTCACCAACGATCGGCTAGTTGCTAAGTTATAGGGTATGTTTTGGGACAGCGGTGGAAGCAAAAGTTCTCCCTGTTGTTAAAACAGTTTAATTTTAAGGAGTTATATATGTCTGAGAACAATAATCAGGAAAAGAATTCATCTAATGTGCCCTTCTTTGCTCGTTATTTAGAAGGACAATTTCTTACAGAAGTGTCAGAGGAAGAAATGGATGAAGTTCAAGGGGGTATTAGAAATATTAAGAATATTAAGGATATAGTAGTTTCCTTAAAATATCCATCAGATCAGGAAGATGGTAATCTCGGTGATGGAAAAATTACTAACAAGTATCGTGATATCGAAGATATTGGTTCTGGTGGTGGTTACGTTACTGAAAAATATCCATCAGATCATGATGAAGCAGTAACTATGAAATATCCATCAGATGGTGATGATGAACTTCCTGAGGGTTTTTTGGAGTTTCGCGAATAACGAAGGAAGATTCTAGAAACTTAAATTAAAAGTTTGAATCTTTGTTCACGAATTTGTGGAAATTTCATATACCCATGCCGGGATATTGTTTTATTAATCACTCACAGCGGTGATTTTTATACAATCGAGAGTATAGCACAAGCCTTATCAAAATTAGGCGCACAACCATTTACAATTTCGTCTGGATACAAATAAGTTTCCGAAGGCAACTGTAAATGAAGGCTTTTAGCAATCTAGAAAGCAATTACCGTGTGAAATATGGCGATAAGCTGCTTACCCATGGGCTACCCGTAAGCCGCATTCTACGGATGAACAGCTTAGAGAAAGGCGATAAGCGGCCATGCGCTAACGCGTAAGCCGCAACAAATCGGATGAACAGCTTAGAGAAAGGCAATCGCTATATTAATACCGAAGAAGTTTGTTAAAACAGTTTACTTTTAAGGAGTTATACATGTCTGATAACAATAATCAGGAAAAGAGTTCATATAATGTACCCTTCTTTGCTCGTTATTTAGAAGGACAATTTATCACAGAGGTGTCAGAGGAAGAAATGGATGAAGTTCAAGGGGGAATTAGACATATTAATTTTAAGGATTTAAAGGATATTAAGGGTATTAAGGATATTAAGGATATAGTAATGACCAAAAAATTTCCATCAGATCACGAAGATGGTAGTCCGGGTGATGGAATAATTACTAACAAGTATCGTGATATCGTAGATATTGGTCCTGGTGGTGGTTACGTTACTAGAAAATATCCATCAGATCATGATGAAGCAGTAACTCTGAAATATCCATCAGATGGTGATGATGAACTTCCTGCAGAACTTCACTAATAACGAAGGAAGATTCTAGAAACTTAGATAAAAAGTTTGAATCTTTGTTCCCGAATTTGTGGAAATTTCATGTACCCATCCCGCGATATTGTCTCACAGTGGTGATTTTTATACAGTCGATAGAGTAGCAAAAGCCCTATAAAAACCAGGCGCACAAGCATTTCGGTGCAAATAGAAGGCTAATTTGAGCAATCGAGACAGTAATTACCGTGTGAAATATGGCGATAAGCCCTAGGGGCATGCGCTACGCGTAAGCCGCAACAAATCGGATGAACAGCTTAGAGAAAGGCAATCGCTATATTAATACAGAACAAGTAAAATCTGTGTGGATGCGACGTATCTGGCAGCCATATAACGACGATTTAGCTCCACAGTTTCAAACAGCCTGCATAAGAGAAGTAATGACGGCTTTGAATGGCTTTTGGGATAGTCTTAGAGATGTTTATTGGGTAGACGATTTACAACGGATTCTGGCTGCAGAAAATAAATTGCGTCAGCTGCGGCTAGGGAAGGAGGTTGGTTTGATTATTCCGTTAACTCTTGTTACTAATAATCTCCAACAGGCGCGAGAGTTTTTCTATGATGTAGGAGAAAAAATGATTGCCAAATTGTTAACTCTTATTTCTTATAGTATGAAAGGCTCTCCCTTCTTTTTTTATACAAGTGTAGTTAAAGAAGAAGACTTGCTCGATATCGAGACATTGCGTCATAGCCCAATGGTTTTTCAACAGCAAATACCCAAATTGCGGCAATTGCGGGTAATTTATGTCGATGGAATGCTTCTAGTTATGCAGCATCTACTGTTGAGTGGCGACGTGCTTCTGGAAAAGGTTGCTCATGGGAAAGTTATGAATTACGACTAGGGTTGGCAGCTCATTTAAAAGCTTTTATGGCAGAACTTGGGCTGGTATTTGGAGCTTTTGATTTCATAGAGACACCATCAGGAGAATATGTGTTTCTAGAAATTAATCCTACAGGAAAATGGGGAATGTTAGAACGCGATTTAGACTATCCCATTAGTACCGCGAATCGCAAAAGCACTCTTGTTCCAAATTTAGTGGTGAGGATTTAGGAGTTAGGATTCTTTAGATTTCCGTAATGATTCGTGAGAAAACACACAGAAGGATAAATAGTAGCTTTTACAATAAGGACATGAGGTGGATATATGTGGATTCAGTTATTAGAAGATTTTATTACCAACAGCCAAAATAATCTTGAAATCACGCGAGCGAGCGCAGTGAAAATGGTGTTATGTGGATATAAACATCAAGAAATAATGCCTGTATTAGGAGTTTCGTCAGGTTTTATAAGTAAATGGAAGAAAGCATTCTTTAAGAAAGGAGTAGAAGGTTTAAAGCTAGCTTATAAAGGAAGTAAAGGGAGAACAAGTCAAGGTGAATTTAGAATGGCCGAATGAAGAATGCCCGAATTATTACCCCATCGATGAATCGAGGGGCCCCTCAACAATGACAGAACTGTTTGTTTATCCAGTTTATTTTTCGGTCAAACGTCCCTAGGGTGGATTAAACTATAAAACGAAAGAATTCTTAATTTACCCAGCGCAAAAAGGTGATTAAGAAAACACTATTAAATTTATAGATTTTTTGTGATATACCTTTAGGGATCACGCTTCGCGTATCGCAATTTTCGGGTTATAAACTTTTAATAGTTTGGGATCGTGCTAGTTATCATCGTTGATAAGCAATTAAAGATTACTTAGAATCTTTAAATAATGGTTTGAATCAAGAAGAATGGTTGCTAACCGCGCCTATATTTGCTCCAAATAAGCCAAAAGATTGATTCGATAATTTTACTTCTTCTGCCATTATTTCTCTGTAGTTAAGAGTTTATTTGAGCTATCTATTGATACCAAAACATTATGAGTATGGTGTTTTCTCATGAATCATTCAGAACTGCTATAGAAGAGGAAAAAGTCAAATTATTTATTGTATTATTGGCTATTGGGAAGATCAATAGTGTCTTATATACAAATTAAATAAACAACCGCCGATCCTGAGTTTATCATCGTCCAAAATCTAAAATCTAAAACTTAAATCCAAAATCTAAAATTCTATGACTGTTTTAATAATTACTCATAGTAAAGATAATGAAAGCATTCCTCTGGTAGTTAAAGCAATTGAGTCTCAAGGAGGAAAAGCATTTCGTTTTGATACGGATAGATTTCCGACTCAAGTACAGTTAGATGTTTACTATAATTCCGAATGCGAAGAAGTAATACTAACTTCAGATAACCAGAAACTTGATTTAAATCAAGTTTCAGCAGTCTGGTATCGCCGGATTGCCATCGGAGCTAGAATTCCCACAACAATGGATAAACAACTCAGACAAGCTTCAATAGGGGAATGTCGAGCTACAATCCAAGGTGCCATAGCAAGCATTAAAGGTTTTCATCTCGACAGAGTGGCGAATATCCGTTTAGCTGAAAACAAGCAATTACAACTGCAAGTAGCGCGAGAAGTAGGTTTGGATACTCCTCGCACTTTAATTACAAATAATCCACAAGCAGTCAAAAAATTTGCTCAAGACTGTCAACAGGGTATTATTGCAAAAATGCAGTCTTCTTTTGCTATCTATAATAATCTTGGAGAAGAAAACGTTGTTTTCACTAATCCAGTGGTATCAGAGGATTTAGAGAATCTTCATGGATTAGACTTGTGTCCAATGACATTTCAGGAGAAAATTCCTAAAGCTTTAGAATTAAGGACAATTATAGTTGGAAAACAAATTTTTACGGCGGCGGTTGACTCTCAAGCTTTACGTCATGCTCGTTATGACTGGCGAAGACAAGGGTTTGCTTTAGTCAACGCTTGGCAGCCTTATAACTTACCTGAAGACATTGAGACGAAGCTCACACAACTAATGGCTTACTTCGGCTTAAACTATGGTGCAATTGATATTATTTTGACACCCGATAATCACCACGTATTTCTAGAAGTTAATCCAGTCGGAGAATTCTTCTGGCTGGAAAAGACTCCCGGTTTACCAATTTCTAATGCCATCGCTCAGACTCTACTCAGTTTTGAGCAGACACAACCGTTGCCGCACTTTTCCTTTCCAGAAATTAAAAAACACAGACTATTTGCGTCGGCGTTTGAACACAACACCAACAATACCACTAGATACTAACAAAGCCAGACTAATTGAAGGTTCCGGTGCTTTAACTGTAACTCGATTTCGTTTACTTTCTATTAATGCCAAATTTGTTACATTTTCAAAATTACGCTCATATGAACCTTCAACAAAAGCCATTAAAGATTCTTCATTGCCTTCAAAGTCAGCATTAGCAGATGTTTGGCTTAACTCCACATTGTCGCTTATTTGTGATGCAATAAAATCATTCTCACCTTCCGTTGTTAAATTTCCTGAAAGATTGAAAAAATCTAAAACAGCGTTATTATCAATATCAAATAAAAAGAAAGAAATATCTCCACTTGCTCTAGCATTTTCCGCTGGAGGATTATCAATTGATGTTTCTAGATTTAAATCTGCTGAAAAATCAAAGGAAAAATCTGTATCTGTCTCTATATCAAAGACACCTATAATTTGAGATTCAGTTTCTGCCGATGCTAAATAATCTTGATTTTCACCAAAAGCTTCAGTAAAGTTTGAATTAGCTGCAAACGCTGGTACTTCTGAAAATATTGCTATTGCTTGAGCTTGTGCTCCTACGCTTCCACCCATGGAGACAGTAGAAACATCAGCAGCTGCAAAAGTACTGCCACTGGAAAAATTTTGACTAAAGTTTTCAAACACTACATTTGATTCAGATGAGGCAAATGTCGCAGCTTTACTAGGTGAAACACCTAAAACAGAGCTAGCTAAAATTGGAGCAGCAGCTACAAACAAGTTTTTAATTAATCCGAAGTTTTTGTTCATCTTATTTTTTCACCAAAAAATTTGCACAATCAATTAGTTAGCAGCCAGTTAACACCCACAGGAAACAAAACTTTTAGCAAGAGAAAAGTCTCACCTAAATGCTGTCAAGAGCATAGATAATATGTTGCTTCTGTAAAATCTTTTTTTTTACAGAAATTATGATTACAAGTCTTGTAAAATATCCAGACTTGAGCCAAGGCACCCAATAATTTATTACAAAAATACCTCTGTATTTATACTAAAGTATGAATACGGATATCTTGTAAAGATACTGTAAATATATAACAAACATTATGTCTGTATTACAAGTAATTACCGATACAACAGATACTGGTGGCGATTTGTAGCTTCTGTGGATCCATCACTGTAAGTCAAGTAATTCCAATCAAAAAATTGAAACACCATTACTTTAGACAAAGACAAGGGATTTGATATGATGTCCGTTTAAACAACCTTCATTGCTAGGGAAGCGTAGCAATCCCAAAACCTTGCGGTTGCTATGTTTTACCCCGTTACACTCCCAAGGATATATTACGGGCACTTAATATTCATCATTTAACTCCGAGGCTCGATCGCAATATAGAGGTTTTCGGTTGAGTGCAGTACACTTACAAGCCCTCTCCATTGACGAAGTCTTCGAGGGAGAGTACTTTTCCCCTCTTGTGGGGAGAGGTTTTTAACCGAATGTCAAATTTTAAGTTTTGTATTTCATTCAACTGAAATTCGCTATATAAACTGTATCTATCTTGAAGATTAAGGATAGTAGTTGAGTAATATCCGCTTAATTTTCGGAAAAGATAGCATGTTGCAAAATATACAATATAAGCCTCGGCATATATAGCAAAATATCACAATACTATTACTGGATGTATTGCAATTTAGACAAGATTAATTGGATAAGATTCAATTGATTCAAAATCTTGGAGGTTTATTGTTGACTAATAGTTAGACACCCAAATCGAATAACTCCTATCAGAAGAGGAGGAATAGCTATTTGTATCCCTAGCTTTAGCTTTAGCACTTGCGTGAGCAAAGCTAAAATTTATAGTATTGGTTTTAAAAGTCTTAGTATTACCCTTGCTAAGAGTGCGAGTAGAATCTCCAAGAGCTAATGCATATGCTTGTGCATGAGCAATTCCTTCATGAGTAAAAGTTAATGAATTAGCATAAGTTGCTGCTCCTCCGATCATCTGATTATCAAATTCAACTAATTCGCAATATTCCAAGTTCATGATATTCATGAATTTTCTCAACCTCGTTTTTTTTAGATGACTCGATGATTTTAACAATAAAAATATAACTAAAGCAAGAATATTGAGTTGTAAGATAAGTGCTTTTACGATCCTATAAAAGCATTTTATCTGATAAACCAAAAACACATTTTTTATGATAGTATACCAGATTTTAAATATTAATAATCTGTTAAAGAGATAATGAGTAATATTCTTTTTATAAATAAAAACAAATGGCAAGTTAAGCTAAAAAAACAAGGTAATAATAGTTTTTTTGGAAATGACTTCCACGAAAGAATAATTAATATGAATTATAATATTAATTATTTTTTGATGGAAAGTATTGCTTTATCAGAGAATCTCTAAAGGAAATTCACAAAAAGAAATATGTCCCAGTGTTTTAATTGAAGTTATAGGGAACAAGATTCAATAATTTGGTTTGCTTAAGAAAAACAAATATAGGCTTGGTGTAATTGTTTTATGTGTTTTTTATTAGCATTGCTGAATTGGGTGGAATTTACAGCATATTTCATATGAGCGATCGCTAGATTTGCACGGGCCTTCTCTGCCCGTACCACAAGAGTTTTAGAAAATTATTTCCGTAGCTCCTGGAACTTGCCTTCATGCTGTAAATTTCCTAGACGTTGCGGTGTAGTCTCGAGTTTCAACCTTGATGAAAAAAGAAAAACCCAGGTTTATTTAATAAATCTGGGTTTTATATTTATATAGTCATATATTAGTTTTTACTAGCTTGAGATTTTGGGGAACCGGGAATAGTAATATCTATGGGCGTTACCCGTGATGCAAGGCGTGTTAACGGCGGATTGATATCAGTTTGATTTCCCACTACTAGAAAAACTAAATTTTCTGGCTTAAGATACTCTTTGGCGACTCGTAATACATCTTCTGCTGTAGTATTTTCCACTTGTTTTTGATAGGAAAACAAGAAATCCTTGTCATAACCATAATATTCGTAGCGCATCAAACGTGATAAAGTTTGAGCGGGATCTTGGAAATTGAACACAAAAGAATTCAAAGTAGATTCTTTTGCAAACGCTAATTCTTGAGGAGTTACCGGTTGAGTTTGAATCTTTTTGATTTCCTGTTGGATAGCTTTGATAAACTGTACTGTAGCATCCGAACGGGTTTGTCCCCCTGAAATAAACATTCCAGGATAATCAAAACGAGAACTCCAATAACCGTACACAGAATATGCTAAACCTTGACGCGATCGCACTTCATTAAATAATCTTCCACCGAATCCATTCAAAAGCCCATTCATGACATCCAATTCGGGATAATCGGGGTTATTGAATTTGCCACCGATATGTCCGATAAGTACATTACTTTGAGTTAACTGTGGTTGATTAACAAAGAAAACTCCACCCATTTTAGCTTGGGATACTTCTGGTAATTGTGGTTTTTTGAAATTAGGATTAGCTTTCCATTTACCAAAAGTTTGCTCAATCAAGGATTTCATTTTTGTCGAATCAAAATCCCCTTCAATTCCCAAAATCATATTATTGGGATAGTAATACTCCTGATAAAACTTCACTAAATCATCGCGAGTAATATTATCCAGGGTTGCATATTCAGGGATGCGGGCATAAGGGCTATTTTCGCCATAAATCAGTTTCTTAAATTCCCGTCGTGCAATATCATCTGGACTATCATTACGACGTGCAATACCACCCTTGATCTGGGTTTTTGCTAAATCCAACTGATTTTGAGCAAAGGCTGGCTGTTGTAATACTTCAGCAAACAAGCCAAAAACTGTATCTACATCTTCGCTGAGTGCTTCAAAAAAAGCACTACCGGAAGAATTGCTAATACCAGTTTCTACGGAAGCCGCCCGTTGTTCTAAGATTTGATTAAGTTCATCGGCAGGATGCTGCTTAGTTCCCCCAGCACGCATGACTGTACCCGTTAACTGAGCCAAACCAACTTCCGAAGCAGGTTCCAAACGAGAGCCAGTATGAATTAACGCCCTACCATTAACCAACGGTAACTCATGATTTTCCATTAAATAAACTATCATGCCGTTATCAAGTTGATACCGTTCGTAATCTGGTAACTTGATTTCTCCTATGGGCTGAAATTCTAATTCAGTATAATGCTTTGGCGTATATTTACCTTGGGCTGTTACTTGCTGTGCCATTGCGCCAGACAAGTTCAAAGTTACCACTACAAAAGCAAAACAAACCAGTAACGAGTAAAGCAATCTTTTCACTTTCTTCTTGTGCCTTTTTCTTTTAATCTTCATTTTCTCTCCTTATTGGGTATTGGGAATAGTTAGGAGTGAGTGGTGAGCAGTGAGTAGTGAGTGGAGAGTGGTGAGTGGTGAGTGATGAGGAATTTTTCTCCCCATCCCCTTCCTTGTCCCCTTTGTCTCAATTAACTAGTGGGTTTCTTGGGTAATAACTTGCCAATGGTGCGATTTTCCGATACAAAAGTTTCTTGGGCTACGCGTATGATATCTTTAGTGGTTACAGCTTCAATTTTTTCTAACTGTTGAAACAAATTCTTCCAAGAACCAGTTTTGACTTGATATTCTAATAACTGCTGTGCCATGCCCATATTAGAATCGAGAGAACGTAATAATCCGGCACGGGCATTGGTTTTGACTCTTTTTAATTCTTTAGCGGAAACTGGCTGTATCTTTAAAGCTTCAATTTGCTCTCGCAGTGCTGTTGCGACTTGATCAACAGTATGTCCCGGTGCAGTCAAAGCATAGAACAACATTAAGTTAGGATATTTATCTCCGGGAAAACCACTAAATCCTTGAGCAGCAAGTGCTAATTGTTGCTTTTCTACCAAAGATTTATACAATCGCGAAGTACGTCCATCACTGAGTAAACCACCAATAATCTCATAAACTGCATTATCTGGATGATTAAGATTTGGACGATGATAACCTTCTAAATACCAAGGTTGAGAAGGTAAATTTAAGGTAAATTCTCGTTCTCGAGTTTGTTTTGGTTCGGTTGCTATTTCCTGTTGGGGTTTGGGTTTGGCTTCATAACGCCCAAAGTAAGCTTCCGCCATTTTCTTGACTTCAACGGGGTTGACATCCCCCACTACAGCAACTGTAAGATTACTTGGTACATAGTGCTTCTCAAAAAACTGCTGTACATCTTCCGGTGTCAAATTACGAATATCTTCGTCATAACCAATCACCGGACGTTTGTAGGGATGTTTTTGAAAAGCTGTATCGTTAAACTTTTCAATCATTTGTCCGATGGGGGAGTTATCCACCCGCATCCGTCTTTCTTCCAAAATTACATCTTTTTCCTTGTAAAACTCCCGTCGTAGTACCGGATTCAAAAAACGTTCCGACTCTAAAGACATCCACAGTTCTAATTTATTCGCCGGAAAACTGTAAAAATATTTAGTTGCTTCTGTAGAAGTAGTAGCATTTAAACCTACACCTCCTGATTGTTCGACAATTTTACCGAGCTCATTTTGGTTAACAACTTTGTGAGCTTGCTCTTCTAATTTTTTAAACTCAGCTTCTAATGTAGCAACTTTATCTTTTTGTCCCGCTTTATTTGCTTGTTGAATTTCAGCTACTACTCGATCTAAATCATCGAGTAACTTTTTTTCTTTTGCGTAATTTTTAGTACCAATTCTGTCAGTACCTTTAAAAGCTAAATGTTCTAAAAAGTGTGCAACACCAGTCTTTCCATCAGGTTCATCCACACCACCGACATCAGCATAAGTTACAAAAGAAACCACCGGTGCTTGAGTTCGTCGCAAAACAATGAACTTCATGCCATTGTCTAATGTGAACTGTGTTAAATTTTGAACAACCCGATCTAAATAAGGTTGAATCGAAAATTCAGTAGATGATGGAGTCTTGGTAGGAGTCGAAGTCTGAGCAAATCCAATACCTGGCAAAAACTGCCAACAGAAAACCAATGCTAAAAGTATTGCGAATAAGCGACGTGAGAAATTTGCCATAATTCTCCTTTTTAACTTTGTAAGAATAACTCTTGTAACAATCTTCAAAAAATCAACCCTTAGAGCGATTATCAATTAAGTGCAATATACTTAACCACTAAAAAAGCATGAAACTTTCTTACACTCAATTTCTTACACTCAAAAAATTTTATTGTATCTAATGGAAAACCCAATATGAATACAAAATGTAGTGAAAGTCATCTCAATTCATAAACCATAAAGAATATTTTTTATTTAACTATCTCCCCTTCCTTGTCTCTCCATTCCCCCCATCTTTATTAATTAGCGATTAAAAAATATCCCCATAAACTCTCAAGGCTTAATCTTATATTAAGGATTTGGTGCTTATGGTACTTAACGTTAGACAATAATGCCAAACAAGCAGTTCCGGAGAACTCACTATAACTGATATTATTATGCGAGCTTTTAAATCTCCTCCCGCAGAAACACAAACACGTAACCGTATTTTGCTAGCAGCACAGAAATTGTTTGCTTCTCAAGGGTTTGACGGTACTACTACTCGTGATTTAGCACAAGCAGCAGGGGTTGCTGAGGGAACCCTATTTCGGCATTTTTCCAATAAAAAGGCAATTTTGATTGAAGTGGCAACCGCCGGTTGGATAGATATTCTTACAGATTTACTCACTGAATTAAGCGAAATGGGTAGCTACAAAGCTGTAGCCCAAGTCATGCGCCGTCGAATGTGGAATTTACAAAAAAACGCCGACATGATGAAAGTTTGTTTCATGGAAGCTCAATTTCATCCCGAACTCCGCGATCGCATTCAACATGAAGTCATTGATAAAATGACTGATGTCGCCGAAGCCTTCTTTCAAACGGCAATGGACAAAGGAATCTATCGTAAGACAGATGCGAAATTAGTAGCTCAGGTGTTCTTAGGAATGTTTGCCGTGGCAGGCTTTTCCCATAACACCCTTATGGAACCCGACGCTTCCCCCCAAGAAAAACAAAAAATGGCAGAAGGGCTGGCTGATATATTTCTTAATGGTGTATTAGATAAAGAATAATAAGTTAGTGGTTAGTGGTTAGTGGTTAGTGGTTATTGGTTATTGGAACAACCATCAACTATCAAACATCAACTATCAACTGATTAATTTAGCTTGCCCAATCCATTTTTGCACTTGTTCGACAGCAGGACATAAATCCCGTCTTTGTAGAGTTGCTACTTGTAAGCGCAAAATTTGTTGGTGTAAACGATGGGGAGGAGTATTCGCCAACTGGATTACCGAAGCAATACCAGCATGAAGTAACAATCCACAATATTGGGTTCCCACACTGGGAATCCGCGCCAAATCAGCTAAGGCAACCCATTTATTCACATATTGGATATGAACCTGTAACTTAGTTGCCAGCATCAACTTTTCTTGTACAGTTTTCCCTTGTTTTACAACAGCTAAAGTAGTTGTAATACCGCAATTTTTCAAATTATGAATTTCATCTTGTTTCAATCCTGGCAATTCCTCGATTAACCAGTTTCTCTGTTTAATACCACTAGCTCTAATTTTCGGTTTAGGAAACATATTTTATTAATTAGTTGTTAGTTTTTACTCGTTACTCGTTACTCGTTACTCGTTACTCCATAGTTAGTTGTTAGTTGTTAGTTGTTGGTTTTTAGTTGTTATTTGTTAGTTTTTACTCGTTACTCGTTACTCGTTACTCGTTACTCGAACCGGACATGATATAAATTACCCTACCTAAATCATGATACAAACCTCCAAATCTCTGGCCGAAATTCTACGTGTAAGACGAGAAAAATTAGCTGAATTAATAGATTTTCCGGCAATTTTATGGTCTGGAAGCCCTAGCCCCCGTAATTTTGCCGCAAACCTTTTTCGACATCGCCCTAGCAGTCATTTTCTCTATTTTGCCGGATTACCTTTAGAAAATGCGGTGATTCGCTTGGAAGGTGGTAAACTGCAATTATTCATGGATAATCCCGCACCAAGTAGCGCCCTTTGGCATGGAGAAATGCCAAGCCGCGATGGAATCGCTGAGAATATTGGTGCAGATGAAGCTTATCCAATGGTAGAATTAGAATCCCATTTACAAGATGCGGCAACGATCGCCGTACAGGATGCAGCTTCATGGACGCAACAGTCACAATTATTAGATCGATGGGTTTTGCCGCAACGTGCCCCGGAAAATATTGATTTAGAGTTAGCTAAAGCTATTGTCGAATTACGAATTACTCACGACGAAGCCGCATTAGCCGAAATACGCAAGGCGATCGCCGCAACTGTAGAAGCGCACAAAGCCGGGATGGCCGCCACATCCACAGCTAAAACTGAAGCACAAGTCAGAGCGGCCATGGAATCGGTTATCATGGCTCACAATATGACTACATCTTACAACAGTATTGTTACCGTACATGGAGAAATACTCCATAACGAACATTACGAAAACTCCCTCGAACCGAATGATTTACTACTTGCTGATGTTGGCGCAGAAACTCCGGGGGGTTGGGCTGGCGATATTACTCGCACAACTCCTGTTAGCGGTAAATTTTCATCTACCCAAAGAGATATTTATGATATTGTCTTAGCTGCCCATGATGCCTGTATTGATAAAATAAGTCCTGGTGTAGAATACGAAGATATTCATCTTTGTGCTTGTAAAGTTATTGCACAAGGTTTATTAGATTTAGGCATTTTGCAAGGTAATGTGGAAGAATTAGTAGATGTAGATGCTCATGCTTTGTTTTTCCCCCACGGTATCGGTCATTTACTGGGTTTAGATGTACATGATATGGAAGATTTGGGAGATTTAGCAGGATATGAACCCCAAAGAGAAAGAAGTAGTCGTTTTGGTTTGGGTTATTTACGTTTAAATCGACCTTTACGTCAGGGAATGGTGGTGACAATTGAACCGGGTTTTTATCAAGTTCCGGCGATTGTAAATAATACTCAAAACCGCGAATCTTTTGCAAAATATGTTAATTGGGAACGTTTATCTCAATTTGGAGATGTCCGGGGAATCCGCATTGAAGATGATGTTTTAGTTACTGAAAATGGTAGTGAAGTTTTGTCAATAGATTTACCGACACAAGGGGATCATGTCGAGGGATTAACTATCTGAATAATTTCATATTCTAAAATCATAATATCGAGACGTTGCAGTGCAACGTTTCTAGGTATTGAAATTTGCGATCAAAGCCATGCAAAGTACAGAAAATACAATTAATCTTCGTCTTTGGACGGTTAAAGAATATCATCGGATGGCAGAAGCTGGTATTTTTGATGAAGACGAACGAGTTGAACTTTTAGAAGGAAAAATTATTTGGATGAGTGCCATAGGAACAGCACATCGTTCTGCTGTAGGAAGAACAGACTATTTATTAAAAAAGATTTTAATGAATCAGGCTTGGGTGTCAATTCAAGATCCAATACAGTTAGATAATTATTCGGAACCTGAACCAGATATTGCAGTTGTAAAAATTGACCCATTAGATTACGCAGATCACCATCCTACCCCAGATGAAGTTTATTTACTTATCGAAGTGGCGGATACTACCTTTAAAAAAGATTGCGAAACTAAAGGGAAAGCTTATGCAGCAGCAGGTATTATTGACTATTGGGTTTTAGATGTGATTAATCGTCAGCTTCATGTATTCAGAAAACCCGATAAAAATGGTTATCAAAGTGAAGTTATTCTAAAGGAAAATGAGACTGTTTCACCTTTGAATTTTCCTGATTTGAGTATTAATATTTTGGAAATTTTACCGCCAGTAATTGGAAATTAATGAATAATTATTCACATTTGTATTCTAGGGCTTTGTGCCATTAAATATAATAGGTTTTCTTCTACACTCACCTGGGGTTGAAAACCCCATTCTAAGTAAGTCGGCGTAAAAAAATATGACTATGTTAAGAAAAGTAAATTAAACTCAAACTCTTGTACCTATTGCCTATTGCATGACAGCCTTTTGCCTTTTCGAGGGCTAAATTTTCGGTGCCCACCTACTTAATAGCAAAAGTCCTATGAATAGAACTAAAAAATCTCGGTCAGGTACTGGTTGGTTGCTTACATATAATATCAAATCCGTTGGCATCGAAATTATATTTTTTTTGAACGCAGAGGGGCGCAGAGGTACACCCAGAGGGACGCAGAATTTTTTATTATAGATTCAGCTTACGGAAAAGATATAACGCACCCTACAAATACAGCATGAAAGCAAGTTGCAAGAGATTAAAAAAATATTTTCTAAAACTCTTGTGGTACGGGGATCCCTGCCCGTGATAATGTACCTGATAAAGGTGAAATATCCTGTAATTATAATCATTAATTTATTCAAAAATCAAATCGAATAATAAAGTGGAAAAGACTTAGCATCTTTAGGTTTAACATAAACCTTCTGCTGGGGTTCCAAATGCAATTGATCAAATCGATCTCGCGTCAAATGCGCCGTCATTACTTGTCCATCATCTAAAGTCAACTCTGCTTGAATTTCCCAACCTAAATGTATCAATCGACTCACCCGAGCCGGAACTGTAGTGCCATTGGGGGAAGTCTCAACAATTACATCTTGGGGACGCAAAAACATTTCCGGTTGTGCAGAATCAAATCCATTACTCTGAAATATCCGTGAGGTACTTGGTAACACATTCACCGGACCAATAAAACTCATTACAAAGGCTGTGGCGGGATGATCGTAAATTTCTGCTGGTGTACCAACTTGTTCTACTCTACCTTTATTCATCACCACAATCTGGTCAGACACTTCCATGGCTTCTTCTTGATCGTGGGTGACAAATACCGTGGTAACATGGACTTCATCGTGTAATCGTCGCAACCAAGCCCGTAAATCTTTACGAACTCTGGCATCCAGCGCTCCAAAAGGCTCGTCTAACAGTAATACTTTCGGTTCCACTGCCAAAGCTCGCGCTAAGGCTACCCTTTGTCTTTGTCCCCCGGAAAGTTGGGATGGATATCTGTCTCCGAGTCCGCTTAATTGTACTAGATCTAATAACTCATCAACTCGCGGCTTAATTTTAGCCTTTGGTGCTTTACGAATTTCTAAGCCAAAGGCAATATTTTTACGCACTGTCATATGCTTAAACAGAGCGTAATGTTGAAACACAAAACCGATATTTCGCTCTTGTACGCTTTGATATGTGGCATCCTTACCAGTTAACCAGATTTTACCACCCTCTGGCATTTCCAAACCCGCAATTAGTCGTAATAGAGTCGATTTTCCCGAACCTGAAGGTCCCAATAAAGCCACCAAGGAACCGCTTTTGATTTCCAAGCTGACGTTATCAACGGCTTTAAAACTGCCAAACTGCTTGCACGCCCTTTCTACTACTATGCCCACTGTAAAAAACCCTCTGCAACTAATCTACGGTTTGTTGGTAGAGATACCGTATTATACATATACCATAGTATTTTGGATTTTGGATTCTTGGGTGTGTCAAGTCACGAAAAGTATTACGGAAAATAAAGACAATCGTGTTTTAGCCGTAAGAAGATGTTTGAAAAGTCATACCAAACTACTGTATCTTTGAGATCGCCCTTAATCCTCCTTTGCCTAAGTTACAAAAAAAGGCATCGGCGTGATGGGCAGATGGCAGAAAGTAATAAGTATAAATTAAAACTTTAGTTCTGAGTTTAAAGCTCAGTAAAAAAAAGAAACAATCCGCCCGAGACGCGCAGCGCGATAAATATTTATGTCCTTATTTCAATCTCATGCTTTTAAGCGTGAGTCCCATCACGCCGACTGCCTCCTTCCTTCTGCCTTCTGAATGCCTTCAACTCGCCTGATGACAAATGCACCCCAACTGTCACAAAAGGGTTTTTACTGAGTATTTTTATATAAAAAGAATAAAAACAGACTAATCGGATTTAAGTAGTCCTATTATTTACTTGCCTTACATGGAATTTATATTCGGTCAAGAAATGCAATTAAGTTTTGATGTTCAAATAATAGATACACGACTTACGCAATTGTCACAAGAATCGGGTGGTGCCGTACCATGATTGCCTTATTATTACCTTAAAAATCAGTCAGTGTACAAGCACCACTAAAGAAAAGGCGGCTAGTTGCGGCCATTCCTAAGATCAAAACTTATAAATGTTAGCTTAATATACGTATATTACTTATACTTAATCAATAAAAAGTGATTAGAGTTTGTGACTATTAATTAAACAAGTAGTCTTTATTAAAAATAAATTATTGTTGATTATACTTGACAAAAATTTATAATATTAGCAACATTCATCCGGTAAAAAATTGAGAACATATTATCTTTTTGAAGTCCAATTTGAGATTGATATTTCACGATCAAATTGAACTAAGTGTATAGATTTAAAACGTTGAAATACCAATGGCATAGTCGGATTATTTATACCTTTACCAAGCTGATTTTTAATAGTAGATTTAGATGCTGATAAAGCTTTTATTATTTGTCTTTGCTCTCTGGTATATACTAATATACATAACTCCATTATCATAGCCATTGCTTCAATTATTTCTGGAGATTTAAGAAAAATACTATCTGCAAAACATAAAGGGTCTTTGAGAAATATAAATGCTGTTTCGCAGCAAAGCTGTGCTTTATAAATGATGTTGGAGTTAGGAATAGGATAGAAGTTGGTAATGTTTTTTTTTAATACGCGTTATGAGTTTAAAACTCATTAAAGAAAAAAAGAATTTGCAATCCCTGGGACAGTTTCCGAAAGTTTCCGATCTTCTGACTTTTCTGATTAACCCTTACAATGCTATGGTACTATAGTCATTTTGGATAACAAAATAACATGAGAATCCGGGGTAACCCCGAATAATTATTGTTTATCCAACGTTAAACTTGTACTGTTGTTATTGAGAACGACTATAACCCTGGAAGAAAAAGATGAACCTTCGACCGAAATTTTTACAGTTGCAACCTCTTTTATCATATCCCATAGACTCCTTAGCTGCATTAATGGCCAGTCTGCTCTGTATATCTTTTTCCCCGATATTCATCCATTTAAGCGAACTTGAAATCGGTCCCAATGCCACAGCATTTAATCGTTTCTGGATTGCAACCGTTGCCTTTGGGCTACTGAGTAAATTATCGGCAGTGGGCCACCGAGAAAAGAAAAACCAACCCGAGGAAAAGAAAGCCCATTCAGTTCGCACAGCCATGCTACTGATAGCAGATGGAGTGCTTATGTCTATGGGTTTGATATGTTGGGCTTGGTCTTTAACTCAGACAAGCATTGCCAACTCCAGCATTATGCATAATCTGGTTCCGATATTTACTATCTTAGGAGGGTGGCTAGCTTTGGGTCAGAACTTTGACCGTAAATTTCTCATTGGAATGTTGGTTGCGATCGCCGGAGCGACTTTGCTAGAAGTAAATGAACTTTTCTCATTTAGAGTTAGCCAACAAACAGTTGGAGATCTAGCAGCTCTACTCTCAGCATTGTTTTTTGGCGTACACCCATTAATCGCGGAGAAACTCCGTACTAATTTAAACACAGTCACAATTATGACTTGGTCTTCGATAACGAGTTCTGTGTTCCTATTGGTTATTACAGCGCTCTCTGGAGAGCAACTTTTCCCGAGTTCGACAACTGGATGGTTTTCAGTCATCGCTCTAGCCCTCGTTGGTCAAACGCTGGGTGTAGGACTTTGGACTTATTGCCTCAAAAAGTTATCTTCAGGGTTTGCAAGCCTAGTTGGGTTAGTTGTTCCTGCTTTAAGTGCTGTCGAAGGTTGGGCAATTTTCTCAGAAAATCTCAGTCTTTTGATCTGGGTAAGTTTCATGGTAATTTTATTGGGAATGTATTTGGCTATCTCTAGCACCTCTGCTATAAAGCCTGAAATTTAATCTTCTCATTAATTTAGCTTACCTACTTGGAGATATTCTTATTATTTTGAAAAAATTAAATTGTTTATTTTTCAGGCTGTAGGGGCGAGAAGGGTCCTAAAATCCTTGATAGTTATTAAACAAAAGCGAATTATGGTAAAAAAAGATAGGTCTGTGATTGTCAATAAGACCTAACAAATGAAAATTTTACCAGAATTATATCAGAAGCATCTACAAAATTTAGTGTGGGAATCTCACTTGTTGTTTCTTTACCTGATAGTAAATCTTATACAAGATATCAAAAATGTCATGGGGAGAAAAAATAGCAGAATCATTACCTTTACCAATTCAATTTCATTCAGGGCAGAAAAAGTTGCAGAGATTTCTATCATTTATTTAAAATCAAGGAGTTGTGGTTTCCATTTATTAAAGAATGGATACATCAAAGATTTTCAAAACAAGAAATAATATCCGCCCGCTATCGGTAGAACTTACTGTAAAAATCAAAACTTATGGATGATTAGTATAATTTATAAAAATCGAGCCTTTAAAGTAAAATAATCAGTAAACAATTTTTTTGCTTCAAGCAATATGAGTGAAAACACATCTACCGTCCAAAATTTTCCTACTTCTTACATACAGCAAGCAAATTGGTTATTGTATAAATTAAATCTAAAATACTTAGCAGACAAAGTTTCTATGGCGATTTGGATTAAATCGTCTATAAATATTCAAATTTTCCAAAATACACTACAAGCATTAACGAAAGGTCACCCATTTTTATGTAGTATTTATCACGACAAATCTCAAAAAAAATCAATAAATTCGGGAGACTTTTGAGATATAATTTGAATAAATTGATGCTTTATCCTGGAGTAATGATAAATTAAATCATTAGAAAAAGGGTCGGTATTTCGTGCCTATTTGTTTAGTAGTTCGGTAACAGAACATATTTTATTGTTGACCGTTGATCAAATTGCTAGAGACTCGGAGTGATTATCAATATTAGTGAGCTGATGATTTGTTCACTATTTATGAATCAAAAATTAATCGGATTACTCCAAGTTTACTACCGCTAAATAAATCCTATAGAGACTATATTCAACAAGAATTAGACTTTCTTAATACTTCGCAAAGAAAACAAGTTGGTAATTATTGGTAGAGTAAATGATATGATATCAGAAACAATTCGTCAATCTAAAACCTCCGAGTCTGAATTGCGAGTGTTACACCTAGCAGGTTCTCGCGTCTCGGAATTTTACTACAACCTGTCCTTAATTTACGCAGAGGATGTTGTACAACCAATTGGTGTCAGTAGCTATTATGCCGTGGTACATCCCGATGGTGATTGGCAGATAGGCAACTCTTTACAGGAACTGTCGTCGAAGATATCCCTTCAGAAAGCGATCGCTGAACTACCCGAGATAGATGTGGTTGTGCCGCATATGTTCTGTGTCCCAGGAATGACCAGTTTCCGTGGATTCTTTGAGGATATGCTCGGGCTACCAGTGGTGGGATCGCCATCGGGTTCTACGGCACTCTCATGCAACAAAGCTCAAACCAGAAGTGTAGTTTCTGCTGCTGGTGTTCCGGTTGCCAAGGCTCAAGTTGTGCGTCGGGGCGATACAGTGGTCATGCAGCCCCCATTCATAGTGAAACCAAATACGGAAGATAATTCTTTGGGCTTGACTTTGGTTTGGAAAGAAGACCAAATAGATGAAGCATTGCAGGTTGGGTTTGAACATGACGAGACTTTGTTGGTAGAAGATTACATCCCTGGACGGGAACTGCGCGTGGGAGTAGTAGAGCGTGGTGGGGAGTTATGCGTTCTGCCAGCGATTGAGTATTTAGTCACCTCAGACAATCCCATTAGAACTATACATGATAAGTACGAAATCCAATCGGACGGAATGCCTAGCAAACAACCTGATAAGCCAGCAGTGAAACCAGTGTGTCCAGCTAATGTCACGCCAGACTTATGGGATAAAATCTCTCATGCAGTGAAGCGGGCACATATAGCTTTAGGCTGTCGCGAATGCTCTCTATATGACTTCCGGGTACATGCCGAAAACAACGAGCCGTATATGCTGGAGGCAGGCTTGTTTGCGTCTTTCAGTAAAATTAGCATGATCTCACGGATGCTCCAGGCAGATGGTCAAAGTTTGTCCGATGTGGCATTGGAGTTGTGGAGTGCAGCGGCTCTTCGGCGGAATCGTGTAGCTTGTGGTGCGAAGTTTAAGTACGTGTAGTGACTATGAAAGAAACTTATTTTTAGTTTATCAGCTTCAATTAGGGGCGCAGAGCGCTTCTGTAGAGCTAACAACTAGCAACAATTTTTGACTCTATGAAAATAATTCAAAAACTTCCTAATTCTGTTTCATCAAGTATTAGATTGCGATTTTTGAGCGATCGCGAAAAAACCATTGCTGGCGCAGAAAAAGAACTACCTCTAGTCATAGAACCAGTCAAGGAAAAATCCTTTGGTGCGCTGACTGAATTAGTCAGAGACAATAGCGACTGGTTTAATCAACAGCGAGATACCTACGGGGCTATTTTGTTTCGCGGATTTGAAGTGGAAAATGGGACACAATTTGAAAGCATCCTGGAGCTACTGAAGATTAAATTGGCATCGTATTATCACTTCGGCTCTGCTCAACGAGTGCGAATAACTGATAAAGTTTTCACCTCTTCTGAAGCATCTCCAGATTTGATATTAATGCCCCACAACGAACTTAATATGGTGCCTGTTAGACCGAACATTTTAGCTTTTTTCTGCCAAATTCAGCCTGCATTATATGGCGAAACTCCCATAATTAACACAGAAAAAATCTTTAATGGATTATCTTCTAGCTTCCAGTATCAATTAGCTAATTTTCCTCAGAAATATGTGCGATTTGTTCCCGAAAATTTATTAGACATTGTTTTCGAGAAACTATCGCGAGAGGAGATAACGGAAATGCTGCAAAACGGCGGATTCAATTTTCACTGGGAACCTGATGGCTCTCTTTATTTTGAGTGTTCTTACATTCCCTTATTCACTCACCCGAGAACGGGTAAAGTGTGCTTGGGTCTGAGCACTTTTGATTGTTTGGCAACTAGAGAGTGGTATCAAAGTATCGCCCAACGGTATCAATTGGGAAAAAGACTTTATTACAAGTGGCTGCCTTCTAAATTGTATAAAATTTTAGAGCAAAGACGAACAGTAAAAGTAACAGTGGAAGACAATTCGCAACAACGAAGCAGTAGACTAAATACATACTTTGTTAATGAAGAGGGAAAGAGCTTTAAACTCAGAGAAGCACAAGCAAGTGAATTAGGGAAAACAGAATGGAAAAATGCTGTAGTATTTCCGTGGAAACAAGGAGACATTTTAGTGATAGATAACCTACAAGTTGCACACGGCCGTCTCAATACTCGAGAGCCACGCAAAATTCTTACCGCTTTCGGAGACATGTTAGACATTCGCAACATGAAATCTCCTTCATTTCAAAATGCAAATTGATTAGCAAAACCAATGCTTTATTGATTTTATCAAAAGAGCCAAATATGAGGACCTTAGCAGAAAGTTTAAGTAGTCATTTACAACAGTAAAAACTTTGGAAATTAATTATGTTAGGAACAGCCTCAGAATCTAAAAAGAAAATTTATCGAATCATCTACGGTTACTGGCAAAGTCAGTGCGTTTATGTAGCAACAAATTTAGGTATACCGAACTTGTTGCAGGATGATCCCCAAACTATTGAGACAATAGCACAGAAAACAGGAACAAAAGTAGAAAAGCTTTATGTTGTGCTGCGTGCTCTAGCCCATTTAGGTGTGTTTGCAGAAAAACCGGGACGGGTTTTTGCTGCTACAGAATTATCGGAACTCCTAATTACCAATGGTTCGCCATGTATAGGTGATTTCTTAATGCACATTACAGAACCTAATATGTGGGATGCTTGGAGGGAGTTGGAAAACAGTTTAAAGACTGGAGAAGTGCCTTTTGAACTGGCTAAAGGTGAGGATTTTTACAGTTCCTATATGACAGAAAATCCTCACAGTAAACACCTGTTCAATAACGCCATGAGTTTTTTAACCTCTGAAGTTGTCGATCCCTTGTTTGAAGTTTATGACTTTGGTCGTTTTCAGACGGTGATGGATGTAGGGGGAAATCAAGGTACATTAATTGCCAATATTGTCAAAAACTTCGGCTGTAAGGGTATTTTATTTGACTTACCAAATGAAGTAGAAACTGCTCCTAATAATCTTTCAAAATACGGAGTCAATGATGTAGTGCAAGTTATTGGTGGGAGTGCTTTGGAATCTTTGCCAAAAGGTGCTGATGCCATTGTAATGAAGTATTTTCTATCAGTATTTAGTCGAGAGGATTCAATCAAGGTTCTGACTAACTGTAGGCAAGCTCTCCCCGAACATGGTAGGGTGATACTTTTACAAACCCTAGTTCCCGCTCTTGGTGCTCCTGTAGAATATCCCGATGGAACTATACCAGCTTTAGCTGCAGTTCAGATGATGATTACAAATCCGGGTGGTTATTGGCGCACCGAACAAGAATATAAGGAGTTATTTGAAGCTAGTGGTTTTAAACTTGAACAAGTCGTTTCTACAGGAACAAGCCTCACCCTGATGGAATTTAGTCCAATATCCGTGCATTAGTTTTAAAAGATTATTTTGTACCTAATTAACTTGCAAAGTGCGGTAATTAATAACAGATTTCACGCTTATTAGAATAAGTTTTCAAAAGCCTCTCCCTTCAGCAGGGGAGAGGTACTCTAGGAGAAGACTGCGTCAATGGAGATGGGTTGTGCGGCTCGTTCTAACGCCGGAGCCTCTAGAAAATAGAGGGGTATGAGTTAGGAGGTTCGCGGGGATAACCCCGAATCTTAACTGTTTCAAGGATGTAGGTGAAAGACCTATCCGTCTGTTATGTCTTATTAAATTATTAATAAAAACAACAACAACAGCGTAGTTGATATTAAGTTTTATCACTACGTTGTTTTTATGTTCATACTTTTATGTAGCATAAAACTACAAAGTAATCATAGATGTTTAATCAGAAGGGGATGAAGGTACAAAAAGGTGTCCTTTTAGACGGAGAAAATCTAGTTTGGATGGTGCTGGATAACGATTATTTAGTTATTGAACCAATACAAAAGTACTTGCATTATCTCGACAGTTTAGGACGTTCTCCGAACACGATTCAAACATACGCTTACAACTTGAAACTTTTTTGGGAATTCTTAGATTATTCAAAGTTAAATTGGCGCTTATTAAATATGGAGGAGTTATCAAACTTTATTTATTGGTTGAGAAACCCAAATTGTGATGTTTTATCAATCAAGCCGCAAGTTTCTAAACGTTGTGAGAAAACGATTAATCACTGCTTAACAACTGTCTGTGGATTTTATGAGTTTCAAGAGCGTATAGGAGCGATTAAAGGTATCAATGCTTATCGCTATCAAATACAATTTGGAAGTAAATATAAACCTTTTTTACACCATATAAGTAAAGGAAAAAGAATAAAAACAAGATTACTAAAAATCAAAGAGCCAAAAACATTTCCTGGATGTTTAACACCCGAGCAAGTTAACACATTAGTTACAGCTTGTAACAAATTACGCGACAAATTTTTAATTAGGCTGTTATACGAAACAGGATTAAGAATAGGTGAAGCTTTGGGCTTAAGGCATGAAGATATGGTGACAGGTATGCTCGAAATTAATGTTGTACCAAGATTAGATAACATTAATCACGTTAGAGCTAAGTCTGGAGTAGAACGGAAAGTTCATGTTAGTAAAGAACTAATGCGATGGTACTCAGCTTATTTAATTGATGAGTACCCGGAAGATATTGATTGTCCTAACCGTTTTTGTAGTAATTAAAGCTCCTGGTAAAGGTGAAATTGGTACACCACTAGCTTACAAAACTGTTGATAGTTTATTTAGAAGATTATCAAAAAAAACTGGAATCAAAGTTAATCCTCATTTATTGAGGCATAGTCATGCAAGTGAATTAATAAAGGCTGGTTGGGATATGACTCGTGTTCAAAAACGTTTAGGTCATACTGATATCCAGACAACTGTCAATACTTATGTTCATCTTTTGGATGAAGATTTAAGGTCAGCTTATAAAAAATATTTGCAATGTAGAGGTCAAAAATAAATGCAACAAAAACCATTAGCAATGACAGTTGATTTGTATATACTCGAAAATAAATCTGAAACATTTTGTTATCACTGTGGAAGTAAAAAATATCATAAAAAAGGTCGTAAAGCAGGTAAGCAACGTTATCTTTGTTTAGCTTGTCGCCGTTACTTTGGTGAAAATTTTGATAATTCAAAATATAAATACAATTATTTAAAGTTAGGAGATGATGTTTGGGATGCCTCCGAACTTGGATTAAAGCTTCATCCTTACAGAAGAGAGTCTAAACTAGTATTTTTATATCTAAAGCAAGACTGGCTAAAAGATGCTGTGAAGAAATTTATTAAATATCAGGCTACTAACAAATCATTTAGACAATTAAAAAAATACATTTGTTATTTGAATAAATTTTCTAGTTTTTTAGCAGATTACTATCCTGAAATTAATTTTACAAACTTGGATAGAGAAGTTTTAATTAGTTTTATAGGTTTTTTAAATAAAGATAATCTTGTTGCTACTACAAAAAATCAAAGCTTAGGTACTCTTAAAACTTTCTTTGAAGTGGGAAATATTAATTCATGGTTTGATGTTCCAGCTTATTTAATTAGACCTGAAGATTACGCAAAATGTACTAAATGTCTTCCTAGATATATACCGGAAGAAGTCATGCAACAGTTAAATAGACATTTAGAAAAATTACCAGAGCCAGTGATGCGAATGGTATTGGTAATTCAAGAAACTGGGCTAAGAGTCGGTGAGCTTTTACAGTTACCTCTCCATTGTTTAAAGTTTGATTTCAAAGGAGAACCGTATATTCAATATATGAATTGGAAAATGATGAAAGAAAATACTAAACCTATTTCATCTGAATTAGCAAAAGTGATTCAAGAACAGCAACAGTATATAAAACAAAATCTAGATGAGAGTTTTTCATATTTATTTTCTGCAAGAAAACTAGGTAAATACCGTGATAAAAATCCTTTTCATCCCCAACCAAAAGTGATGAATAGTCACAGTTTTATCAATTTTTTAAGGAAATTAGCAGAAGAATTTGATATCAAAGATAATTCAGGTAAGCGTTGGAATTTTCAAACTCATCAGTTTCGACATACTGTTGGTTGTAGGATGGTAAATCTTGGAGTTCCACTCCATATTATTCAACGCTATTTAGGACATGAATCACCAACAATGACAATGGTATATGCCCATATTCATGATGAAACTCTTAGAAAAGAGATTGAAAAGTATCACGCCTCTTCAGTAGTTGATTTTAAAGGTGAATCAGCTTCGTTAGAAAAAACAATTCTGTCTAGCAATGATGACCTAGATTGGTTTAAAAAAAATGTTCAAGCTAGAGCGCTAGAGCATGGGTACTGTGGTAGACCAAGGGTACTAGGTGATTGTGATATTACAGGTTTTGACGGTTGCTACAACTGTCCTCATTGGAGAACAAATAAAAACTATTTACCTATTTTAAAAGAGACCTTAGAACGAACTAATAAAGTTTTAGATAAAGCTAGAAGCTTTGGTTGGGAGTTACAAATTAATAAAAATACACCAATTAAAAATAACTTAGAAAATGTAATAAAAGCTTTGGAGATAGATAATGCCTAGTAGAAAAATTGAAGCTTTAAAAGAGGCAGCAATTCAAAAAGCCAAAGATTCTGCATTGCGTGTTAACAAAGCTCTTGAAAATATGATAAAACAAGGACAGATAATTAGTTTTAAATCTGTCGCTCAATCTGCAAACGTATCTACAGCTTATTTATACAAGCAGCCAGACTTGAGAAGCCGAATTGAAAATTTACGTGACCAGCAGAAGCAACGACCGTCTAATAAACAAATACCACTAGCATCAGATAATTCTAAAGCTGTAATTATTGCTAATTTAAGAAAAGCAAACAAGCGACTAAGAGTAGAAATTGATAAGTTGAGTAAAATTAATGAGTCACTCACAGGTCAGCTTTATAAACTTCAGGGTGCTAATGATTTAACAGAACGTTTAAGGTTAGAAAATGAGAAATTAACACAAGAACTAAAAAGATTGCAGCTATATGCCAATATTGATAAAACAGTATCTCAAAAACTAACACCAATAACTAAAGTTTCAGAGAAAAAATCAGAAATTCCTGAATTAATTCAGTATAAATTAGAAAGCTTAAAAGTAAAAGTTAATTCGAGTTTAACTAAGCTTATTCTCGCTTCAAATGAACAAGAAATAATAGAATCAATTTTATCTGTTGAGCAGTACGTTCAGCATCACTCCATTAGAAATATAAATGGTTTAGTTATTCAAGCAATAAGAGAAAAATGGTCTCCTTCAGCTTCATTACAAAAAGCCGCTTCTCATAATCTTAAAGTTCAGCCTATTAACTCAAAAATATCTTATTCTGACTCCGACGAAGAATTTTTATCCTTAGCCGAATTATCAGAAATTAGTAATATATTCATGGATGATAATAGTAATGATTGATAAAATACCGCCACAAAATATTGAAGCAGAAGAAAGTATACTCGGTGGTTGTTTGTTAGACCCAGATGCTATTAAGAGAATTGTTGATATTTTGACACCAGAGGTATTTTATTTTTCAGTTCATCAACAAATTTATAAAGCAATCTTAGAATTGCATCGTCAAGAAAAACCAACTGATTTATTAACAGTTACTTCTTGGTTATCTGACCATAAATTATTAATTAAAGTTGGTGGTAGAAATCAGCTATGTAAACTAGTGGATAAGACCGTATCAGCAGTAAATATAGACCATCTAGCTCTATTGATTCTAGATAAATATCAGCGTCGGCAGTTACTTTCGGTAAACAATCAAATTCTTGAGCTAACTTATGATACAACATTATCTGTTCAAGAAGTATTAGAGCAGTCCGAAAGTAAAATTTTTCATTTAACGACAAATAAGTTTTCTGAATTTAAACCTCAATTAATCAGTGATTGTCTTCATGAAATATTTCAAAATTTAAAACAAGAATGCCAACCAGGATTTTCTACTGGATTAAAAGATTTAGATGTATTGATTGGGGGATTAAATAAAAAAGATTTAATTGTAATTGCTGCTAGAGCATCAATGGGCAAAACTTGGCTAGGTTCTTACTTTGCAAATTATATTGCAATGCATCAACAATTACCTGTTGTTTTCTTTTCTGCTGAAATGTCTAAATTGCAATTAACTAAAAGATTTTTAGCAATTCATTCCGGTATTGATTCTACTAGACTAATTCGCAACCAAATATATCGTTCAGAAATGGATCAATTAAAACAAGCTTTGATTACTTTACTCCCTTCCCGCTAGAAGA
>DESS01000323.1:20192-28843 GCA_002361335.1 Richelia sp. UBA3308 | reverse complement strand
TTCCCCTTAGACTTAGCTGCAGTAGAAGCTCCCGCAATCAACGGTTAATAATTGAATAATAATGATGTAGAGACGTAATATATTACGTCTGTACACAATGAATAGAAAACGCCTTCCGAGTTATCGGGAGGCGTTTTTTATTATATATTTTGGAAAAAGCAGTTATCTATCTACTACTAATGAATACTTATTACTCATTACTTCTTACTCATTACTCAGATCAAATATGATAACTGTTTACCCGCACATGATATGACAATTGAATTTGATTGCTACTTGATTGTTTCTAAAAAATTAAGCAATGAAATTCTCAAAAGTATCCAACTCCCGCGCTTGTTCGAGATAACTAACTCCATATATCTTTGGTAAACGTCCGGTATTTTTCAAAACTTCTCGCACTTCTAAATTAGAAATCTGTGGCAAATTACGATTTTCAGAAAGAGCGATCGCCATTGCAATTCCTACCCCTTGCCCAACGCCACAGTTAAATTCGACGATTCTACCAGCAGAAGAAGCATAACCTTCAAACCCAGAAGCAGGGCTGATAACAGCAAGATTGGGAACATCTTTAATTAAAGCGTGTTGTATACCAAAATTAAATAACGGTGGTAAATGTAAACTAACTATATTCAACCCTTTTTCTGTAGCTCTATCACCCAAACCTTTAATACCCCCACGAATATCAAAATGGTAGCCAAAAGTTCCTAAAGCTTCCCAAGCAGGAACTCCTCCAGCAAGCATTTGTGCTCCTCTAAATGGTTCTACAGCGCCGATAATATTACCCGCATGACGAATATATAACTCGGAAGCTGGGATGACTTCGGTAGCACCGATACTCTTAAACCACTTACTAACAAATTCCATTTCGCGATACATTGCCGATGTTGGTAAGGCTTTCGTTCTGGCTAAAGTTTCGGCTTGTTCGGCATTCACATCAAATAATAAAGCATTCCACGACAATATATCGTTATTTAAAATCGCGATATTGCCATTATCAAGAATACTTCCGCTTGCTTCTAAAGATAAAGCAGTACCTCGAAAACTATGATAAGCAATCGATAAAGCTTTGGAACGAACATCGATGTAGTCAATACCAGCGTACATCGTTTTCAAATTTCCATTTTGATCAATTAAACTTTTTCTCAGATAATCGGCAAATTCTAGATTATTACCAGCAGCATTATTGATCCAACTTTGGGCTTGACTGTCTGAAAGGTTAGTAAAACGTTGCAGGTAATGACTTTCAACTTGCTTGAGCTTTTCTACGCTTAAACCTTTGGTTTGAAACGTCAAAGTTACTGATAATTCGGAATCAGGTAAACCAAAAGTTTCAAAACCTTTGAGTTTTTTCACTCCAGCAAATTGCGCTAATTCCGCATTTACTGTACAGTCAATAAACTGTTTCGCTCTAAAGGTTTTACCTCGAACTAATTTAATACCAGTTATTTGATTTTCATCTTTAATTACTGACTCTATTTCTACATTGCCATGAACATCAGCTTTTACTTCTTGCAACATTTTATTTAAAGCTAGATTAGCCTTATTAGGGTCTAAAGCTATTTGATAAACTCCAGAACGTTGCAGAAATTCTTGATAAATAGCCGGTGAATCTCCAAAGGTATCTAAATTATACTGCCGACGGATTGAAAGAGGAACGGCTGAACGGTCAAGATAAGATAAACCTCCTCGAACTAAATGACCACCAATTCCTAACTGAGAATTTCCTTTTAATAATAATAAACTACGGGGATATTTACCCGTGCGACGATAATATTCCCGGGAAGCACACACTAAACTTAAAACGCCAGGAACTTCATCACCAAAACAGATGATATCGTATTCGCTAATACTAGAGATTTGTGGCGAAATTAAATATTTAGAATCGATTTTTTCAGCTTCTCCTAAATAAACTAAAGCTTGATAAACAAATACAGAAATATCTGCACGAGTTGCTGCTAATTTAGGATTTAGTAATGTAATATCAGGATAACTTGCAACCAAACCCGCCTTTGTGGAAATAGCCATAGCTATTTTGGCGTAATCTGGAATTTGATTATAATCTCGATAAATTTGTGGTAAAAAGCTTAATAAATCACTATCAACACTGCTGGTTAATCCCAAACCACTAACTATTGAAACTAAAGCATTAGCCCTGGTGATGCGATTTTTAGGACGAAATTGACGATTGGGAAATCCGCTAATAAAAACTGTTTCGTATGATTTTTTTATTGCAGGAAATGCCCAATAATTAGGAGAAACATCTACAAAAGGTATGTATTCCCGTCTCTGAGGAATTTGATCGAATGTTGAGGTAATAATAGCAGCAAATTCAGCTCTAGTTACTGAGTTATCCGGACGAAATCTACCATCAGGATAACCATTTAAAATTTTTCGTTTCGCCAAAGCTTCAATAAATGGACGTGCCCAATGATTTATTACATCTGGGAAACTAGTCAAGGTGTTTACCATAGTGATTCAAAAAAAAAAGTATCTAAATTTACAAAAAACTGACTTTGCTTATGCTACAGCAATTTGCTTGGAATCACTATGGCTTTTTATACATCTATCAACTTTTAATTACTTATAATCGATATCAACACCTTTTCTGAAAAATCCGACGAATATAATCAGTTTTTCAGTTTAAATACGGTTTTTCGAGATTATGAGTGATTTAAAATACTTTTAGTACTGAATAAATGCAACAAATTTACATATAAACATCATATTTTTCCGTAATATTTTTACAAAAAAATACAAAAAATGACTTAGTTGAGAATAGACTCATTTATAATGCGAATATTCTCATTAAAATCACGAAGTTAACTTATTTTTTGGACGTGATATAAGTTACCCTTACGGGTTCGGCAGTCGCTCATGGGGGAAACCCCCAAGACCGCGCTGCCTCACTTTTTCATTTAAAATAAAATTATGTATAATCTGTTTGGACCTATTTTAAGTTTTTAAATCCAAATCATATACAAAATACACAAAATTTTAAAATTAGCAAGTTATCTTACAAAAATTTAGATATAATTCAAGAATTATAATTTTTGATAAATGCTCCAGGCAAGGGCGAATAATGTCATTATTATATGGTGAGCAAATACTGGAGACAAGAAAACGGTTTACGCACGTCCTTTAGCAAGATTAATTGAGCAATTGCAACGCTTACCGGGAATTGGACCGAAAACGGCCCAAAGATTAGCGCTGCATATAATAAAACGACCAGAAGCAGAAATAGAAGCTTTAGCACAAGCTTTAATTGATGCCAAAAAACGAGTAGGCTTGTGTCGGGAATGCTTTCACTTATCTTCCGAACCCGTTTGTGAAATCTGCCGCAATCCCAAGCGTGATAATGAAACTATATGTGTAGTCGCAGACTCTCGCGATGTAATTGCTTTGGAAAAAACAAGAGAATACAAAGGTAAGTACCATGTTTTGGGAGGTGTAATTTCTCCCATAGAAGGAATGGGACCAGAACAGTTGAACATTCAAGCTTTAGTGCGACGTGTAAGTCAGCGAAAACCCAAAGAAGTGATTTTAGCCATTAGTCCGAGTGTAGAAGGTGAAACTACTACATTATATATAGGTCAATTACTCAAACCTTTTACAAAAGTAACACGAATTGCCTTTGGTTTACCAGTCGGTGGCGATTTAGAATATGCGGATGAAGTAACCTTGGCAAGAGCCTTAGAAGGTCGTAGAGAATTAGATTAGTTTTTAATCGCCACATAGAGCATGGGGGATTATTTAATAACTTTTGAGCTTTCTTTGACCTCAAATTAAATTAATTTATAGAATAATCTCAAATCTTCTTGCCTCTAGATTTATTTACAATTAAAAAATATAAAATCCCTGCATCCAAAATCTAAAATCCCATGACCTTTAACCTTTAACCTTTAACCTTTGACCATTGATTTCACTTATGGTTCGGGAAGACATCATTTGCAAAGCTTTGATGATTTGTAAAGGGTTTTTTTGGTCAACCGAAAATTGCTGACTTTGTACCAGCAAATATTCTAAAAAAGTAGTAGCGGTAATCGAAAGCTGCTTTTTTTTCGGATATGCTACATGCCACTGACGATATATGGGGAAGCCTTCAACATCTAATATTGCGAGTTTATTCATTATCTCTGTAGAATTTAGGGTATGAACAGATAAAACTGAAAGTCCTAAACCCTCCATTATGGCTTGCTGGATAGCTTCATTACTGCCAAGTTCCAGATTTATCGGTACTGACATTTGATGCTGAGCAAAAAATTGCTCTACTACCTTGCGAGTTCCAGAACCCTGTTCCCGCATAATAAAAGGTTCGTTTGTCAAGTATTTTAATGAAATATTACGCTTATCTGCCAGAGGATGGTCCCATGGCGCAACTAAAACTAGGGGGTTATCCAAAAATGCCTTCGTTTCCATATCTTCTCTTTCTGGCGGGCAACTGAGAATGTAAAGGTCGTCAAGATTCTCATTTAGCCGAGATAATACTACGTTATGATTGGTGATTTCTAAAGAAACACTAACGCCGGGATAAAGTTTACAAAATGGTTTAAGTAACCTAGGAATAAAATATTTTGTTGTAGTAACTGCTGCTAGCCGCAGTCTTCCTTGCTTCATTCCCTTTAAATCGACAATAGTTGTTTCTAGTCTATCAAGACATTTAAAAACTTCTTTACAGGTATTTAAAACTTCTCTTCCTGCTTCTGTTAGATAGATACGCTTTCCTACATATTCAAATAGAGGTACCCCTATGGCTTGCGTCAGATGTTTTACTTGCATCGAAACAGTTGGCTGAGTTACAAATAATTCTTCCGCTGCACGAGTAAAGCTAGAGTGTCTTGCAGCAGCTTCAAATACCTGTAATTGGTCTAAAGTAATGGACTTTAAGAGGGTGTCTTTTTGTCTGACATCCCCTAAATAACTTTTCATAGATATTATTAATTACTTGTACTGTTGTTTTTATACTTGCTAATTTAACACCGAAGCTTATCAGCTTCGTTTTAGATGCAGGTTCTATTTCCCATATATATAGAATTGTTTACTAAAGCAACACAAGTGTTGCTTTACTTCAATATACATTACTTTAACAACATTTACATTGTTAAAGTTTAATTTACTTAACATTTTGCTGAGCATTAATCTCAATGATTTCCAAGGTCTCACTAGATATATGTAAAAATAAACACAAATTTTTTTGTTTTATTACTTTTGTTAGTTGAGACTGGGGATACTAATTATTAGTACTAACAGCTAAGAGGTTAATTTATAAGTGAAGCGATTACACAGAAAAAAAAGGGGTTTGCGGTGAATGGGTATGGAATATTCTTGTAATTTTTTGATAAAAAACTTAGTTTCTCAAACATCAAATGAATTTAAGATTGGCTTTATAAATATTATGAAGAAAGAATAAAATTTAGTTTAGGATAATTTGTCTTGTTTTGATGACATCAACAGCACTTGCTGACTGACTAGAGTTCAAAGTTGAAGAAAGGGATTGCAATATTGATGGACATCAAAGGTAAGTTGGTTATTCTTAAAGCCCACCGGATTTGGACGGATAATCTTGTGGAAACCTTGGTGATAAAAAGTTACAGCAATAAAATAGATGCCTTTTGTCTAAGAAAAACCCAAAAAGAATCCAAAACAAATCTGGGTTGTATAAGCACGCGCTTGCATAACGGCAAGTTATAATTTTTGTGCGGATAAACATAAACAAATAATCATGAGTAACCCCCTTGTACAGGCATTTTTCGTAGGTAGAGCAGCCGCTGAAGTGATTAATGAACGTATGGAAGGCGCTTTTACCGATGCTTTGAGCGAACTCGGTAAATTAGATGCCGAACTCAAAGAACAAATGAGCTCGTTTACATCTGAAGTCATGGAACGAGCAGAACGTTCTGCTGAAGCTGCTGGAGCCTCTGGTGGTACCTATACCACGCCAACGGGAACTGGACAAACCAGCTCGGAACCTGTTGACTTACAAGCAATGATTGACGAACTACGAGCAGAAATAGCTGTATTGCGTACTGAATTGCAACGTCATCGTAGCGGTTCCGTTTAAAAATAGAAAAACCATCGCTGTTTTAATAATAAAAGGAAATATAAAGGGGTATTTCCGTTGGTAAGAATGCCGAGTGTTACGAGAAAAGTATCTCGCTAATTTACGCTCGGTTGAAAATCAACGGCTTTGCAAAGGCTATGGAAAAGGGTTATTCAGATAAAGCATACCGTTGGAACCGCAAAAATTATTCTAGTAGGCGACGCTTCTTTGACATTTGGTCATTTGTATTGACTTTAATGTTTAAGCTTTGGCTATACAATAAATCCTGGAGTTATTCTGGGGGAGCCACGGAAACCAAAAAGGCTGCAAGAAGAAAAGTGCAGGCAATTTGGATTCGCAACACTCTGCTAGATTTAGGGCCTACTTTTATTAAAGTAGGTCAGTTATTTTCTACTCGTGCCGATATCTTTCCAAGCGAATATGTAGAAGAATTAACTAAACTCCAGGATAGGGTACCAGCTTTTAGTTACGAGCAAGTAGAAGAAATTATTGAATCTGAACTGGGAAAGAAAATTCCTGAATTATTCGCCAGTTTTGAACCGATTCCTTTAGCTGCTGCTAGCTTGGGACAAGTTCATAAAGCAGTGCTGCATTCTGGGGAAGCGGTTGTCGTTAAGATACAACGTCCGGGATTAAAACAACTTTTTGAAATTGATTTAAAAATTCTTAAAGGTATTACAAGATACTTCCAAAATCATCCAAAATGGGGAAGAGGGCGAGATTGGTTGGGCATCTATGAAGAATGTTGTCGCATCCTTTGGGAAGAAATAGATTATCTCAACGAAGGTAAAAATGCCGATACTTTCCGCCGTAATTTTCGCGCTCAAGAATGGGTGAAAGTACCCCGTGTCTACTGGCGCTATGCTTCCTCAAGAGTACTGACCTTAGAATATGTACCGGGTATTAAAATTAGTCAGTACGAAGCCTTAGAAGCAGCAGGTTTGGATAGAAAAGTTCTTGCTCGTCAAGGAGCAGAAGCTTACCTACATCAATTGCTCAATAATGGCTTTTTTCATGCAGATCCCCATCCGGGTAACATTGCCGTTAGTCCGAATGGTGCGTTAATATTTTATGACTTTGGCATGATGGGACGAATTAAGTCCAACGTGCGGGAAGGATTAATGGATACGCTTTTTGGTGTTGCTGCTAAGGACGGAGACCGAGTTGTTAACTCGTTAATCAATTTAGGAGCATTAGCGCCAACTGAGGACATGGGGCCAGTAAGGCGTTCGGTTCAGTATATGCTGGACCATTTCATGGACAAGCCCTTTGAAAACCAGTCTGTTGCAAATATTAGTGAAGATTTGTACGAAATAGCTTATAATCAACCGTTTAGATTTCCGGCTACTTTTACTTTTGTGATGCGAGCTTTTTCTACTCTTGAAGGAGTTGGTAAGGGGTTAGATCCAGAATTTAGCTTTATGGAAGTCGCTAAACCATACGCAATGCAGCTTATGAGCGATATGAATGGTTCTGAGGGGAACAGTTTAATTAATGAACTGAGTCGTCAAGCAGTTCAAGTAAGTACTAGTGCATTTGGTCTACCACGGAGACTAGAAGATACACTAGAAAAACTTGAGCGGGGAGATGTACGCGTGCGTGTCCGATCTATTGAAACAGAGCGTTTGCTGCGAAGACAAACAAATATTCAGCTAGGGGCAACTTATGCCCTGATTATCAGTGGATTTACGCTTTCAGCTACGATCTTGTTGGTTAATGATTATGTATGGTTCGCATTGGTGGCAGGTTTAATTGCTTTATTTGTATCCTGGCTCTTGATTAGACTGCTTTTGCGTCTCGACCGTTATGACCGTATGTATTAGTATGTATTAGTTTAAATATGAAACTATATGAAACTTAAATTCACCGGTTCTAGCGATCCGGGACTTATTCGTTCTAATAATCAGGATGCTTACTATATTGACCCAGAAGGGCGATTTTTCATTGTAGCTGATGGCATGGGTGGTCATGCCGGAGGTGAGGAGGCAAGTCGAATTGCCACTATGGAAATTCAAAAGTATCTGTTATCCAATTGGGAAAGTTCTAAGTCTTCCCAGGAGTTATTAAAGTCTGCTTTATGGGAAGCTAATCAAGCTATTTTGCTTGACCAGCAAAATCACTCAGAACGCCGGGACATGGGGACTACTATAGTAGTAGTGATATTTCTTCCCGGGGAGTCTCCTTATATTGCTCACGTCGGAGATTCACGCTTATATCGCTGGCGTAATCAGCTTTTAGAATTAATCACCCAAGACCATACCTGGGTTGCACGGGCTTTAAAAATGGGCGAGATCACTATAGAAGAAGCCCGAAATCACCCTTTCCGTCATGTCCTATCCCGTTGTCTGGGACGGGATGATTTACATGAAGTTGACATACAACCACTTGATGTCAAAAGGGGCGATCGCCTTTTACTTTGTAGTGATGGTTTGACTGAGGAACTCTCAGATGAAAAAATTGCTTATTATCTACAAGAAAATACTGAACTTGAGAAAGCTGTTCAGTCTTTGATACAAGGAGCTAAAGACCAAGGCGGACACGATAATATCACTGTTGTAATTGTTCAACTCGACGATTAAACGAAGGAAGAGCG
>DESS01000323.1:0-20080 GCA_002361335.1 Richelia sp. UBA3308 | reverse complement strand
GGAATTAAACCCATATGTTTAAGTTAAACCCATATGTTTAGTTAAATTATATCGATTTAAACATTGCAAGGCGATTATTTTTTCTTATCGCTTCCTCTATAGTGCTATTTTTTATTCGATAGCAAAACTCGGTTTAAAAGTACCACAAACTACCGATTTAACTGTAGATTAATTCGATTAATGGGTGTACGAGCCGTTTTGCTTACTGTGGATAATTTTAATTTAGAGTAAAAATACTCATAAATTTGTTCAGGCTGAGCATTTTTTCTAGTTACAACTTGATACAAATATTTTAACCTCCAAAGTCAATTTTGGAGGTTAAATTTTCATATTTGCTAAATTGACAACTTGCACTTAGCAATGTACTAGGAATATAATTCACCCTTAATTACCACTACTCTTTGAGTAAAAAGCTATCTTCCTTAATGCAAGTGCATATGGGGATAACCACTGTTTCTATAGAAAAATGGGGCAGGGAAGACCAGATTTCTGTGTTTTACTCAAATTTGGACGATTGTCTTCTGTATAAATAAAGAAGCAATTGTATACAACCTATCCCATTTTAAGCGGGCTGATTTGCAATATCCGATTTGTAAACAGTTTATTTGCATCATTTGACTCAAATAAACTACCCATGTAGACTCAGGTTTGCTCAAACTGAGCCGAAATCTGACTACTTTAACTTGTTGTTTATATCATTGGGAAGAGATGCAAGGCATATTAAATGCAAACAATTATCGTCAAGGGTGTGGGCAATATGTCAAACAATTGTTATCTTTCTTTATACAGGGGTAACAATTCAAATAATAGTAAAGTCGGTTACTCAGAACTTTCGGCTCTGTAGTAAACGATATTACTAGATACTGTTTTTTCCTTTTTGGAGTATGAAAAATGGACAAACCAATCGAACTTTCCTTGGAGCAACAATTTAGCATTCGCTCTTTTGCTACCCAAGTAAAAAACATGAGTCATGAACAAGCTCAAGACTTCTTAGTCAAGCTTTACGAGCAGATGATTGTTAGAGAAGCTACTTATCAACAACTTCTCAAACATCAGTGGGGCTTAGATTCCGATTCCACTTGGGCTGCTTAGAACCTTCGTCTCAAAGTGGACGACCTCCTTCTCTTGCTCGGTTCCTGACTTTTGGAAAAAAGCTGGGGATGCTGGGGCGTCAACTAAAACTTAGCTATAGTAGAAGATATTTTTCACAAGCTATAACTTGCTTTTAAACAAGATTTGCTCGGGTGCATATGTCACACTTGGTTAACTTAAGTGAACAATTCCCCTAAGGATTTCCATCAAATCGGGATATGCTATGGTCATTAACTGTTAACTTTTCCTAACCACTGTCTATAGACTGGTTAAAATGCGTTGAACCCATAGTCTATCATTTGGCGATAAGGTAGAACTGAAAATCCCCTTAATCTTCCACTTCACATAAGTTTCAACCTATCATACCTTTAATGTCAAATCGGATTTAATCTTACAATTCTTTACAGTAACTGTAAGATTTCCTATGGAGAAGGCAAAATTAACCATAGATTAGCTCAAAATTAGGTTACGCAAGCTTTTAAACCATCTATATATTTTATAACTTTACTTTAAGTCTTTCCAGACATTGTCTTAAACAAATTTAATAATTGGTGAGTGAATACCACAGATAGCGTTTTAAATCTGTGGTATTTGCTTAAGCAGAAAGGTCAAAAGGAGAATCTGTATTAATTCCTTGTAATTTTGCTAATATTTGGGGTTTAATTTTCTGATATTCAGCTTTAAGCAAGTTTTTACTTAATTGGGGTTGAGCAGAAGATGTTAGCCTGTGACTGATATTGACCCAATCAAGCAATCGCTGACGTTGGGCAGGAGCGATACTAGAAAGTAAGATATGACTGCACTTAGAAGGAGTTTCTCGCCCAAAAAACACCAGACGGTAGTAACCAGTTTCTCCTAAAATAGTGGCAATGTCTTTACCTGTATTGGTTTTAAGATCGAGATAATAAGGCAGCCATTTAGGACCAAATTTACGATGGTAAATAACGGTAATCCATAACAGCACTGGGTGGGGTGCAGTAATAAATAGAAATTGATTGTAGCGGGTGCAAACTAAACGCTTCTGAATTTCGATCTGCGGTAACATTACCCACAGAGCAGGTGTGACATTGCCGTTTACCTGGATATTGTGAGGAAAAACAATATCAGCAATCGGTTTATTTTTAGGCCAAACAGCTTGTCGTAAAATTTCCTCGTTACAAACCGAGGTATTAACATTAAATTTATTATTATTGTTATTATTATCTGGGATAAAGTCGGCTTTAACAGTAGCAGCTTGGGCAGTAAATTCAGCTTTTGTATTGATATGATTATAAAAATTTGTCCCGGCTTGAGAATTTTGATAATGCTCCTCAATAGCTGCTAAATCCTTGAGGATTTCATCGATGCTTTGAGGGCGCTTTGAAGGTTTCTTTGCCAGACATTTCATGACCAAATTTTCTACCTCTACAGGCAGTTGTAATTTTGTTTCAACTTCAGAAAAAAGGCGCGGTGGTTTGTAATGATGTACTTTATACCATCCTCCAAAAGAAGGATTTTCTGGGACTAAAGGCATCTTCCCTGTTAAAATCTCGAACATCATTACTCCCAGGCTGTAAATATCCGAGCGGTTGTCAAGTTCCTTACCTTCCATCTGTTCCGGAGAAGAATAAGCTAAAGTACCCAAATAATAATTAGTTTGCTGAGTATCGGACAATAGTAGCTTGGCAATACCAAAGTCAAGAACTTTTACTAATTCCCCGAAACTAGCATCATGAATTGCCAACATATTGCTAGGCTTAATATCACGATGAATAATTGGGCAGATTTTGCCATCCACTGGGATACCACAGTGAGCGCATTGTAAACCCAGACATATTTGACGTACTAAATTTAAGAATCGAAGTAGAGATATTTTTTCCGAGCTGATAATATGGCTAAGGCTTTTACCCTGTAAATACTCCATCACATAAAACGGAGTAGACTTTTCGTCTACACCATAGTCCATGACTCGAACAATATGGATGCTTTTTTGACCAAGTAGCGCACAAGTTTTAGCTTCTCGTTCAAAACGTTCCCTTAATCGCATTTTTTTGTTTTGGACTGAAAGCGCCAGAAACTTAACCGCTACAGGTACACCTCCCAACAAAACATCCTTAGCACGATAAACTCGACCCATAGCTCCAGTACCAATTAGCTCAGCCAGCTCGTAGCGTTTGCCGAGTAAGCGACCAATATTAGGGTCTGACATAGAAACTCCAATCTGCAACAATATTAAATAAAAATTAAATAATACCTGCCATCAAGACGGGTTTTGAATACAAAAAAAGCATTTAAAAATTAATAGTTAACTTAAGTCAACAAAAATGGTTCATGATGTACTCGGTGAGGAAAGTAGAATTATTAACTTTATCTAAAATTTATATTGCCCAGTTTTTACTTAAAAACTTAACTTACCGTGAAAAAAAATTGGAGATGGGGAGATGGGGGAGCCGGGGAAGGGGACAAGGCGAGATAATTTTTAATTCCTTAGTACTACTCACTCGGGCTCTCCTAAATACTAACTTGTGATCTTCAATCGAAAATCCCGGCATTTTGTCGCTATACTGAACTAAGCGCGCTATACTGCAACAATACAGGGAATTATCCACAGGTGGCTCATACTTTTTTACTTGTCCCCCCCATTTCCCTACGATCGCAATGGTAAATGAATGTTTCCTAAAAATACTTCCTGACTTGCGCCGGTGGCGGCGGGTAGGTTTCCCGGTGAATTTGTGTGCCTCCAATAGGCTAAAACTCCAAAGGCGATCGCTTCTTTAAAGTCGGCACTTAAACCGACTTCATCTGTAATGGAAACGGGTACCGTTCCTAATAACTGCTGTAGACGATTTTTTAGGTAAAGATTGCGACTACCACCGCCGCATAGTAATACTCGTTGTGGCATTTGTGGTAAAAAGTTACGGTAACTGCCAACAATTGAAGCTGCTGTTAATTCTGTAAGTGTTGCTAAAAAGTCTGCTGGATTAAGTTGAAAACTTTGGGAATCTTTTATACATTCATGTAAATAATTTACTCCAAATAATTCTCTACCAGTAGATTTAGGTGGCGGCATATGGAAGTATTCGACATCGAGCCATTTTTCGACTAAGGGTAAACAAGGAGTACCGCTTGCAGCCCATTTGCCATCTTCATCGTAGGTTTTTGCTCCACCCGTTAAATGTTCCACTGCTAAATCAAGTAAACTATTTCCAGGTCCGGTATCCCAACCGCGAATTTTTGAGAGCCAGTTGCTGCCACGAGCCGGAATATAAGTAACATTACCAATTCCACCGATATTTTGAATACATCTATCTTCGGAATCATGACTGAGTAAAGCGGCATCTACACGAGGTACTAAGGGGGCACCTTGACCACCTGCAGCAATATCAGCCACACGGAAATTATTTACCGCAGTAATACCAGTTAAGTGGCTAATTAATATACCGCGACCAATTTGCAAACTGTAACCAAGTTTTCCTTTACCAGATTTTTCCGTAAGTGGACGATGGTAAACTGTTTGACCGTGAGAACCGATTAAAGTGGCTTTTTGATGACCTGTTTGAATCGTGATCGCAGCTTTAGCGAAACATGAGGCTATAACATCATCTAATTCTGCTAATTCTAACATTGAGATGGGTTTACCAGCACAGACATCTAAAATACGTTTTCTAACGTCACGAGGGTAGGGATATGTTTTACCAGCTACCAATTGGACTTTGATATCTAAATTTGTACCGAAAATATCTACTAAAGCGGCATCGATACCATCTACCGATGTACCGCTCATTAAACCTACTACACGAGTCATGAAATTTTAGATTTGAGATTGTGGACTAACCCTCCTCCTCAATTCCACTGAATGAGTGATTTGGGATAATGAATCGCCATTATAAAAATGACGATGTTGTCCCAGGGTAATCCCAGAAAATAAAAGATTCAATGACTACTCGTATCTAAATCAAAAATTCCGATCTCAAATCAAGAACGTATTTTATCTTGTACATCAAGGGCATAATTTAATCTCAAAACATTTACTACAGGCTCGCCAAATATTTTTAAAAATCGATCTTCGGTAAACTTGACAATGAAAGGGTAAATTTCATCAGGGCGTAAATTACGAGCGCTAGCAACTCTATCTAACTGTTGCATCGCTGATTTAAATGTAATATGGGGATCTAAACCGGAACCAGAGGTATAAATTAAATCGGCTCGTGGATCGATACTTTCGTCTTGAAGTTCGTTTGCTGTTTCCAAAATACGATTTAGTAATTCAGGGTTACTAGGAGCAAGATTGCTAGAACCAGATATTCCCGTAGCTTTAGCTTTTTTACCTTGACTGTATAGTACGCTACTAGGTCGCCCATGAAAATATTCATCTAATGTAAATGTTTGACCAATCAAAGCTGAACCATATGGTTCACCATTATCTAAATCTACCATTATACTACCTTTAGCTTTATCTTGAAATAAGGGAACTTGAGCAACTAAAAGTATAAATAATGGATAAATAATTGCAGTAAGTAACCACAAAATCAAGGTAACGCGAATTGCTCTAATAATTGCTCGAAGTTTAGACATATATTTAAGTCAAGGTGAATTTAGAATGGCCGAATGAAGAATTTAGATTTTAGATTGAAAAGCGTTTTATAGATTTAAATAGAGGTAAATCTATCTGTTACATTTTATTTACTTCTTATTATTGAAGATAAAACTTTAATAGTCTGCATGTTAAAAATTATCTCCCTCTGCGTTACTCCGGGTTTAATGAAAGCGCCCCGAGGCTGTAAATTAACAATCTTTATTAAAACGATACACCCATTGATAATTATTAACTAATAATATCAAGTCCGGCTAATTATTTACGATATAACCCTATTGAAAAGATGGGGCGTATTCTACGAACGAGTGAATACTCATTACTCATTACTCATTACTCAGATCAAATATGATCACTGTTTAACCGGACATGATATAACTGTTAAGCTAAAAAAGTCAGGGAAATTATTAAATCGATTAATTTAATCACAAGAAACGGAATAATTAAACCTGCTAAACCATAAATAGATAAATTGCGTTTTAAAAGTTGATTTGGTGTCATTGGTGCAAATGGTACACCTCTAAGGGCTAAGGGAATTAATCCGGGAATAATTAATGCGTTGTAAATCAGTACTGACAGCACGGCGGAATTAGTGCTTGTCAAATTCATAATATTTAGTGTATTTAAGTTGGTAGAGCCAAATATTACTGGAATAATTGCAAAGTATTTAGCTATATTATTTGCAATGGAAAATGTAATTAAAGCACCACGAGTCATTAATACTTGTTTACCAATTGCAATAATATCAATTAATTTTGTTGGGTCTGAGTCTAAATCGATGATATTAGCTGCTTCTTTGGCTGCTTGAGTGCCGTTATTCATAGCTACGGCAACATTTGCTTGGGCTAATGCAGCAGCATCATTTGTACCATCTCCTGTCATTGCCACCAATTTTCCTTCAGCTTGTTCTCTTTGAACTACAGCAATTTTTTGTTCTGGGGTAGCTTCGGCGATAAATTCTTCAACTCCGGCTTCTGTGGCAATTACAGAAGTAGTTATATGGTTGTCGCCAGTAATCATAATAGTACGCACGCCAAGCCGCCGCAATTTGCCAAAGCGTTCGCGTATTCCTGGCTTAATGGTATCTTTCAAATAAATTACGCCGTAAATTTCCCCATCCATGGATACGGCTAAGGGTGTACCTCCTTGTTGGGATACCATTTCGTAAGCGGAATTGAGTTCAGATGTTTCTTCGCCACCGAGGGATTGTACAAAGCTTTTGACTGCATCTACAGCACCTTTACGAGCGATGGAACCTGATGGTAAATTAGTACCGCCGATCCTGGTTTTAGGGCTAAATTTTACTGGTTGGGCATCTTGATAGTCAAAATCAATTCTTGCTCCTAATCTTTGTGCCAGACGAACAATTGATTTGCCTTCCGATGTGTCGTCAAATATACTTGCCACCAGAGCTACATAAGCTATTTCTTGCATAGTATGACCGTCGATAGGAATAAAACCATCTGCCAAACGGTTTCCTCTGGTCACGGTTCCTGTTTTATCAAGAATTAAGGTGTTGACATCTCCACAGGCTTCTATGGCTCTAGCTGAAGTGGCGATTAAATTTAACTGAGCAACCCGATCCATACCACCAATAGTGGTAACACTGAGTAAACTGCCAAGTGTTGTCGGAATTAATGCCACAAAAATAGCAATTAAAATCGGTACACTAATCGGACTTTTAAAGTAATATGTTAGTACTGGAAAAGTGGTAATAACAGATAGAAACATCAAGCTGATCACCGCCAGCAAAACAGTAAGAGTGGCTTCTAATGGTGTTTTTTTACGTTCTCTACTTTCAATTAAGTAAATCATCCGGTTGATAAAGCCTTTGTCTGGATCGACGGTGACTCGGATGATTAATTCATCCGAGATAATACGGCTGCCTCCAGTAACACAACTGGCAATATCAGACCCTGATTCTTTCAGTACTGGTGCGGATTCACCAGTAATTGCTTGTTCATCGACACTGGCAGCACCCATAATTACTTCCCCATCGCTGGGAATGATATCACCAGCTACGACGTATACAGTATCGCCGGGTTGCAAGTTGGTAGCGGGAGTTTCGGAAATGGTACCATCTGCAAATAGTTTTTTGGCTATGACATCGGACTTAATGGAACGCAACACATCAGCTTGTGCTTTTCCACGACTTTGAGCGAAGGCTTCGGCAAAGTTAGCCAACCATAAAGTCAACAATAAAATTGCCGCGATCGCACCGTTAAAAAGTCTGGTATCTAGTGAAGCTGACGAACCAAATAAAGTAGGGAAAACTGTTGCGATTAAGGTAATAAGACTACTTACCCAAACCACCAATAAAACCGGATTTTTGATGATGTGTTTGGGATTGAACTTGACAAAAGCGTCTTTTATTGCTCTACGATAAAGACCTTTTTTACTTGCCTTGACTTTTTTGCGGGAGATACGACGATCTTTAGGGCTGGAAGTGGCAAGCTTGGATTTGGAGGTAGTCGCGACTGGATTCATAGGCATTTCCTTGAGGGATGGGGAGAATAAATGATTTCTAACTCTTAACTCCTAACTCCTAACTTTTTTTTAACTTCCTGTGGCTAGTTTAAATCCTTCGGCTATGGGACCATTCAGTAGGATGGGAAAGAAAATTAGAAAAGTTAAAATAAAAATGACACCGGCTGTTAAACTGGTAAATAGAAGTGTATCGGTTTTTAGGGTAGCAGGAACTGCAGGTAGTGGTTTTTTACGTGCCATGGTGTCTGCCAAAAGTAAAATGGCAAATATTGAAACGTAACGTCCTAGTAACATACTCCCAGCAGTACTTAAGTTCCACCACAAAGTATTATCTGTCAAGCCTTCAAAGCCAGAACCATTATTGGTGCTAGCTGAAATATATTCGTAAACTACTTGAGAAATTCCGTGAAAACCGGGATTGCTGATTCCAGATAAAGATATGGGATAGGCTAAGGCGATAGCGCTGGGAATTAATACTGCTATGGGATGAATTAACACTGCCAAGCTGGCAAAAACTATTGAGCGTGTTGTAATTTTGCGTCCAAAAAATTCTGGAGTACTACCCACCATTAATCCAGCCCAAAATGCAGTTAAATATTGATAAATCAATAAATAAACAATTCCTATTCCAATACCACCCCAAATTACATGTAAAAACATATTTATAATGGTGGAAAAACCTCCAGCAGGCATTAAGGAATCGTGCATGCCATTAACAGCACCATTCATAGTTGCAGTAGTGATAACTGCCCATAATACTGTTTGTGCCCAGCCAAATCTTATTTCTTTTCCTTCTAAATTTGCTTGTTCAAATCCTAAGTTAGAATTTACTAAGGGATTGCCTTGAAATTCTCCAGTTGCTGTTATCCATAGTAAAACTAGGAAAATGATAAATACCATCCAAAATAGTCGCCAAGCTTGTTTAATATTGTTAGCAAATGCACCGTAAACAAACACCATGGCTGCTGGTATAGACATCATGACAATCATTTCGATTAAGTTGGTAGCAGCATTGGGATTTTCAAAGGGATGAGCGGAGTTGGCAGCAAAAAAACCACCACCATTCGTACCCAAAAGTTTGATAATTTCAAAAGATGCTACTGGTCCAGTTGCGATATACTGGGTTCTACCTTCCAATGTTTCTACTAATAATGGTGGAGCTAAGGTTTGTGGTACTCCCATTGCTAATAGCACTATGGCTCCAATAACAGAAATCGGCAGTAATATACGGGTAATTGAGCGAATCAAATCTACATAATAATTTCCCAAAGGTTTACCCATTAACCCGCGAATAAAAGCAATGCCCACTGCTAAACCCGTGGCTGCCGAAATAAACATCAAAAAGGTTAAAGCCGCAGTTTGACTAAAATGACTTAAAGTTTTTTCTCCTATGTAATGCTGCTGACCTGTATTAGTTAAAAATGAGATTGTAGTATGTAGAGTTAAATCCCACCTAGGTGCAGCAAATCCATTGGGATTCCAAGGTAAAACCTTTTGAAACCTAATTATTAAATATACCAAAATTCCCATGAATAAGTTGCTTTGCAGCAAAGAATAAGCATATTGCCTACCCCTCATATTTTCTTGAGGATTTACGTCTGCGAGTTTAAATATAACTCCTTCTAATGGGTTCATTATCCAATCGAGTAATGAAGAACTACCCATAAATACGCTGGCTATATATTTTCCCAAAAATGGCGTAATAATTATCACAGCAGTAAGGGTTAACCCTATCTGCAACAAACCTTGTCCCATGTATTTTCTACCTGTTTACTGTTTTGTAAACTTAACTCAATAACGTGTCAATTAATAGGGATATGAATTAGTTACTTGTAAGATAATTTACAAGTTATTAAGGAAGCATCTTATTTTAGTTAATTATGCAATCTATTTGAAGCCAATTTGCTTTCTTTAACTTCAAATTTATATATCGCTACTTAAAGGAAAATATTTTCTCGGTATTATAAACTTACGCTTCAATTTAGATGTAATTATTTTGATAATAAATTATTTATAGTCCCTACCGGCATATGCTATTCCTCTATGAGTAAAATTCAGTTTTTCTATATACTACACCTATTTCCATAAAAACTTCTGTCTATCGTCATCACCGATATAACAGATATAAAATGAAAATAGTGTATAATAAAATACAAATTAAATAATTATTAAAAAAGAGTAATAGTTTTGTTGAAATTGGCGATATTTTATTGTGTTGAATCAATTGTTGATTTAATTTCTTAATTATAGATTTGCCAAGCCCAAGGTTTTGTGGTATTTAAAAAAATATGTGTACTTACGTAGATAAAGTCTGTTTTTTGTCTCATTAAAGAAAAAATCTCAGTAAGGTTAAGAAATCGGGGAGAATCTTAATTTTAATCTTCCCTTCACTTGACTTTGTATAAGATTAATTTATTATAGAAATGACTGAAAACACGAGTATAAATTGAAACTTTTTATCATTACTGCTGGGTTGTGTGATAAATCGGCTATATGTATTCAGTTTTTGAATTATAGAAACATTTGTGAATAATTTTGTATTAATGTATCTGAGTTAAATTTTAAAAGTTTAGTAAAAATTAACAACCCACGCTATTGCATTAACTTTTTTTATACAAATTTCCGATTTGAATAGGTAATAGTAAACCAGGACGGAAATGTTTAATAAGTATCGTTTTTAACGTAATTATCGGATTATCCCCCCTTATAAAGCCACTGCACTGCGTTGCGGAGGAACTGACGTTCTTGCTGCTTACCGAGTTAACCGCTTTACTGATTTTGACGGTAAAGTCAGCTAAATCCGAGGCGGTACAGGTAATGATACTATCTTCCGCGGCAGTAAAAATGACGACATTGGTGGCGGTCAAGATAACGATGTGTTGTTTGGTAAGCGCGGTGACGATTTAATTCGCGGAGGCAGCGGCGATGATATTCTTAACGGTGGTTTGGGTGTTGTAGAGACGCGATACCCTTGCGTCTCTACATGATTTTCGGAAAAACTAACCAGTCAACAAAAAATGATTTTCTCTCCCCATCTCACCTTCCCCCCATGCCCAATGCCCTTTCGGCCCAATCTTTATCACATAATATTCAATGGGTCAATATCAATTGTTAAATTAACAGAATTGGAACATAACTGACGTATTTCTTCCCAATCTGGTAATTGCGGTAAGTCTTCGGGATCAAATTTTAATAATATTTGCCAGCGATAACGGTTTGCTACTCTTAATATATTTGCTGGTGCCGGTCCTAATACATCAATTTCCGATTCTTCGAGTTTTTCCGCGATCGCAGTGGCGGTGTTTTCGACTTCTATAGAATCAAAACTACTTAACCGTAATAAAATCAATCTACCGTAGGGGGGATAATTTAAAGCTTCTCTTTGTTCTAATTCGTCTTGGATAAAAGATTGATAATTGTGTTGCTGTACAGCTTGAATTACTGGATGTTCCGTAGTGTAAGTTTGAATAATTACCTTACCGGGGTCTTCACCCCTACCCGCACGTCCGGCAACTTGGGTTAAAGTCTGGAAAGCGCGTTCGCTGGCGCGATAATCTGATAAATGTAACAATCCATCGGCGCTGACTACTCCAACTAAAGTTACTTGGGGTAAATCTAAGCCTTTGGTAAGCATTTGGGTACCTACTAATAAATGGGCTTCACCTTTAGCAAATCTGGTTAATAAAGTGCGGTGTGCCCCTTTTGTACGGGTAGTATCGCTGTCGAAACGGATAAAGCGTAAATCGGGAAACTGTTTTGTTAACTCTTGCGCTACCCTTTGAGTGCCGCTACCAAAGAATTTTAAATAAGGTGAACAACAATCGGGACAATTTTTCGGATGAGGAGTTGCATAATTACAATAATGACAACGTAAAACTTGCGGCGCTCCCGCTTCGGGTTGGTGATAAGATAGGGAAACATCACAATAGGGACATTCCATTACATATCCGCAGCTACGACAGGATACAAAAGTACTGTGTCCCCGACGATGAATAAATAATATCCCTTGTTGTCCGGTTTCAATTAATTCTTGTAAACTTTGCTGTAATGACCTACTAAATATAGAACGATTTCCTTGCTGTAACTCTTGCCGCATATCTATTAACTCTACAGGAGGTAATGGGCGAGAATTGACACGCTCCGGCAAGGAAAGATAATAAGATTTTGGATTAGAAGTGGGCATTGATTCTTCCCCTTGTCTCCCCACAGTCACCCAACTTTCCAAAGAGGGAGTAGCTGAACCCAATATTAGGGGACAATTTTGTAATTGTGCTCGCCAAGTTGCGACTTTACGAGCGTGGTAGGTGGGGATCGGAGAGTCTTGTTTGAAGGAAGAATCGTGTTCTTCATCTAAGACAATTAAACCGAGATTGGGTAATGGTGCGAAAACGGCGCTGCGGGTGCCGATGACTACTTGGGCAACTCCAGCCAACATTTGTCGCCAAGTATCGTAACGTTCCCCATCAGAAAGTGCGCTATGATAAACGCTGACTTTGTTTCCAAATCTAGCACGAAACCGGTCAGTTAGCTGTGGTGTTAATCCGATTTCGGGAACTAATACTAATGCCGATTTACCAGCTGCTAGTAGACGTTTAATTGCTTGCAAATAAACTTCTGTTTTTCCCGATCCCGTAACTCCATGTAATAGTATTGATGCATATCCGTTAATATTATTTATAGTTTCTAAAGCTATTTTTTGGGCAGGTGTGAGGTTTTTTGCTTGTTCTCCTGTTAAAGTTTCGTCTGGATTTTCGTCTCTATCGGTTCGCAATACCTCTCTTTCTTCTAGGACAACATAACCTTTTGTTTCTAAAGTTTTGATAGTTGAAGAGCTGGTGCTACAAGCTTGTAATAATTCAGTTTGCCACATTTCACCACCGCGTCGTCGCAATACTTCTAAAATTTCAGTTTGACGGTTAGTTAAATCTCGTGCAAAATTGCTTGCGATTAATATTACTGCTTTTTGTAACTTTGGTTTAGTTAAACGTGGTGCTTCTAAATAACTTTCGATTAAACCAATTCGCCGTAATTCCCTTACCGCACGATAAGCACCCCTAACTTGTCGTTGTAGATAAATAAAACTATAATCTCCTTGTTGTTGGGCTTGGAGTAAATCAATAATTTTTCGTGCTGCGGGGGAGAGGCTTTGAGAAAAGCGGGAAGTATTTTGATGAGAAATTAGACGAATCCGTCGTTGAGATTTTCCCAAGATACCAGGAGGTAAAGCAACGCGAATTACTTGGATTAAAGGGGTGTAATAATATGCTGCAACTCGGTTTAATAATTCCCAGTAAAATTGGGGGAAAAACCCGGCAGTTACAACATCTTCTATATTGCGAATTTTTTCTATTGATATATCTTCCGGAGGTTTTGTTAATGTACGAATCGCGATTCCACCAACAGTTTGTCTCCCAAATGGGACGCTTAAAATATCTCCTGGTTTTACTTCAAACTGTGGAGGCAATCCGTATGTAAATAATCCCGTCGCCCCAGGACAATCTACAAGTACCTCAACCCATTGATTTTGGGGCATCCGGAGGTTGTATTCTCCTTCCTTAGAAGCTGCGATCGCAGTGGATAAAGTTGCATTATTTGTATACATAATTTATTATTTCACTGATAAATTATAACCGCTATAATAAATCTCCTATGGTAATAGATAAAATGTATTTCGCAATACTTTCATAGGACATAATACTTGATAAATTTCCTAGAGATGTAATTTCATAAACAAACCTTACACAAACATGACTCAGTAGTTATTTTTTGATAACTGATATCCCATCTTAAATAATCTCACCTATTTAAGGGAATTTTTGTGCTCGTTTACCAATTAAGGAATACGGCTAATCTCTCTCTTGATAGATATTCAGCCTTGGCGGTATATGAGATGCTTTTATATAGGGAATAAATTCTCACGGTTTCATCTGCAATTTTCCCCTAGGTCTGAAGTAAAGTCCGGCAAAAGAAATATATTACCAAATAAAAAGTTAATAACCTTGCTCAATCAGTTATTAGACATAAGAGTGTAATATAGGGGAGAAAAACATAGAAAGATTTAATAATTTGGCGGTAACAGAAGATTTATTTATATTTATTGAGTAAAGGAAAATTAGGAGGTGATAAGAGGAATATTCTGTTAGAGAAAAAAAGTCAAGAATATATGTATTAAGGTAATAGTGTTTATATTAGTCAGTGATTTGTATAACGGCAGTCAAATAAGTGGGATATAGCCCGCACTAGTTTATAAAGCTAGACTCGAAGAGTTTTAGAGAAGCTATAAAACCACAAGGGATGCTGCGCGGCTCAAGTAACAGGCATATAAATGATGGAAAAATCTTCCAGTATGAAATGCCCTAATTGTAGCTGTCACTTTTGTTATTTATGGTATTAAGCAACAATCCCCCATTAAAAAGATTATGAATATTGCACAATTGGGAACGATGGAAAGTATGCAGAAAGTTGCTAATAATAATGATTCAGTTGCTATTAATGTTTTAGAAGTAGTGACAGACGATGAAGCATTAATTGCCCAAGAAATTGGGGAAGTAGGCAATGGGGATGAGATGGCGGCAGCACGGCCTACAGGATATAACAAAACCGAGTATGATGATGCTGTAGGGGCATTTTTCAAAGAAATGGCGCGTTATCCATTGCTTAAGCCCGATGAAGAAGTAGAATTAGCAAGAAGAGTACGCATCCTTGAAGAAGTTAGAATTGCACAAGCTGCGGTGCAAGAAAAGACGGGCTTTTTCCCTGATAGAGCAGGGGTAGCAAGGGAAATGGGGATTAGCCCAAAGCAGTTAGAACATCGTTTATACCAAGGTAAAGTAGCCAAGCGTAAAATGATTCGTTCTAACTTGCGTTTAGTGGTTTCCATCGCCAAGCGATATCTTAATCGTGGAGTTCCTTTTTTAGATTTGATTCAAGAAGGGGCGATGGGATTAAATCGTGCGACTGAAAAATTCGATCCAGATAAAGGATATAAATTTTCTACCTACGCTTATTGGTGGATTCGCCAAGCGATTACAAGAGCGATCGCCAACGATGCGCGAACAATTCGTTTACCGATACATATTGTAGAAAAGCTGAATAAACTCAAGAAAGCGCAAAGAGAATTAAAGCAAAAATTAGCAAGAAACCCCAACGAAGAAGAATTGGCGGAAGTATTGGATATTCCCGCCAATCAGTTACGTCAATTACAACAATTGCGCCGTCAAGCACTTTCATTAAACCACCGTGTCGGTAAAGAAGAAGATACGGAATTAATGGATTTATTGGAAGACGAAGACAACCAATCTCCAGAAGCAAGAATGAATGAAAGCATGATGCGTCAGGAGATTTGGGAAGTATTGGGAGACGTATTAACTCCACGGGAGAAAGACGTAATTTCATTGCGTTACGGTTTGACAAGTAGTGAACCTTGTACTTTGGAGGAAGTTGGCAATATGTTCAATCTTTCTCGGGAAAGAGTACGACAAATTCAAAGTAAAGCGATGCGAAAATTGCGTCGTCCCCATATTGCTAAACGTTTGAAAGGTTGGTTAATATAATCACTTAACACTTATCAGTTATCAGTTATCAGTTATGGAGGAATTGCTTATAACTGTTAACTGATGACTCATAAATAAGAAACCGACTATGTTGAGATTAATCTATTTGGGTAAGTTTATTCAAACTTTTGTAAACTTACCTACTATTTAGGATATGTTTATTTAATAATTGACAGTTCATCCTTCATATTTAAAATACAGAATGACTGTGCATAGGGATTTAATTTTACGTTTAGCTCAACCAGAAGATTGTAGCGTACTATTTGAATTAATTAAAGGATTAGCAGAATACGAAAAACTAACAGATGCAGTGACTGGAAGCGCTTCAAAACTCAAAGACCATTTATTTGGTTCTAAAAAATACGCTGAGGCAATATTAGCAGAGTATACAGGACAAGCTGTAGGGTTTGCCTTATTTTTTCATAATTATTCAACTTTTCTGACTCAACCGGGAATTTATTTAGAAGATTTATTTGTATTAGAAGAATATCGTCAAAAAGGTATTGGTAAAGCTCTGATAAGTAAAGTTGCGAGCATTGCAGTTGAAAGGAATTGTGGAAGATTAGAATGGAGCGTTCTGAATTGGAACGAACCTGCAAAAGCATTCTATCGCCATATGGGAGCAGATATTTTAGAAGATTGGCGAATTTGTCGCGTTACTGGCTCGGAGTTAAGGAAGTTAGGAGTGAGTGGTGAGTGGTGAGTGGTGAGTAGTGAGGAGCTTAAGATTTGAAATTTTTTCTCCCCATACCCATGCCCTATGCCCTATGCCCTATGCCCCATGCCTCATGGCCAACTTCCGGCTATGACAAGCTGTCATTTGACGATGAAACTTATAAGTTAGAGAATAATTTCGGATATTGTACCTGATTATCCTTGACTTGTAGAGAGAACACAAAATGAAAAAGATAATTTCGATATTGGTGTTGGGTGTAGCAATTTTCAGTTTTGCTTTTAGTCACCCTGCTTTAGCGGATGCAGCTGCTGGGGCAAAAGTGTTTAGTGGTAATTGCGCTTCTTGTCATGCACGTGGTAAAAATTTGGTTAATCCTGCTAAAACCCTTAGTCAAAAAGATTTGGAAAAGTATGGTATGCATTCTGTAGAAGCTATCATGAATCAAGTTACTAAGGGTAAGGGTGCGATGCCTGCTTTCGGTAGACGTTTGAAGCCAGATCAAATTCAAAATGTAGCCGATTACGTTTTGTCTAAAGCTGACGGCGGTTGGTAATCAAAAAATTACTCTGTTAATTAACGTAGTATTTCGCCAGATTAATTTAGATTGGTTTGTAGTAAGGATTTTAATCTTTGGATGAAAGGGATCAAGTCCTTACTACTCAATTTGATTAATTATCGTAACTAATGTGGTAAATTAGTAGCAGTTTGAAATAACGAAAAAAAATTTGTGAAAATATAGCGAATTTAAGTTGGGTGCAATACCCTAGAAGATTAGTATAATTATTACGGGCAGAGATGCCCGTACCACAAGAATGTATCAAAAGTATTGTTTTATAAAGTACAAATTTTATTTAAAATAATATTAAAAGAAAATAAGACTAAAAAAATAAGACTAAAAAAACTCTGCACCGCTCTGGGTTAAAAAAATCAGGTTAAAAACCATTAAAGCCACTCAAGATAATTCCATCAGGTGCTCGCATATAAAGTACTGGTGTGGCAAAGTCACGTTTATCTAGTCCGATTTCCATGGAAATGATATTGCGGCTTTTTTGAATAGCTGCGTCTACTGGCAAACCTATTGCTAATTTACTGTAGAATTCTGAGGCGAAAAGTTTGGCTGTGCTATCTAAAATATTATATTGCATTGCCACTACTGCAGGTATTCCTCGATGTACTAGGTTGGGTGCTGTACCGCTCATGGCTTGATTGGAAGATACCATTGCTCCTTTACAGGAATTTAGTACAACTAATCCGATGTTGCTATTTCCTAAGAATAAGTTGGCAAAACTTTCATCATCGAACAATTTTGATTTATTATCGCTATTTACTAAGGCAATGAAGCCTTGATTATTTTCAACTATACCATGACCAATGAAGTGAAAGACGTTATAAGGTTTGTTGTCTAGCTTTTGGTTAATATTACGGATGGTGGCTTCTTTTAAGACATCTAACTCAATTTCACCAGTTTCTATATGTTGTGTGAGTGCTTCGCGGATGAGTTTTTCTTCACCAGCAATGTCTAATTTGGCTAAGTCACTAGGGTTGGATATGACTAAGAGGATTTTTAGGGGTTGCCTAGGGGTTTTGATGTCACGGGGTTTTAGGGGAATATCAATATAACGAGAGAGTGCGGTTTGAGTGTTGTTTGCTAAGAAGGTGTTGGTTTGTTTGTCGTAGAGAAATTCCCAGGGTAAGGAAGCTAATTCGGAAGATTCAAACACTAAGCGTAGACGCAGGTTGTATTGATTCGCTTGTGCTCCTGCCATTGTTGCATGAAATTGAGCGTTAATTTGGTTGGGAAACAGGGCTTGGTAAAGTTCGTTTCCTAGGGCTTTGAGTAAATCAGTATCTGTTTGATTCTGGTTAATAAGTTGTAATGTCAGGTTAATTTTGTTTGTATCGAGGAATAATTCGCTTTGAACCTCGCCTTGTTGTGATGAAGCGCGAATTATATTGTTTTTGCTGACTAATATTTGAAAATCCTGGTAATTAATTTCATTTTTTTGCGATAATACTTGTTGATTTTTTGGGTTTGATTTAGGTTTAGCAGAAATTAAATCTTCAACCCATTCTTTAAATAGACGAGAACCTAATGTATAATTTACGTCGTCGTCGCTGTGGATTACACCAGTACCGGCTATTACTTCTAAGGCTTCTGAGGCTTTGATTCGACTGAAACGTGTATAGTTTGCTAAGTCTTTGGGGGTGGCTTGGCGTTTTTCAAGTAGGGCAGAATAGATTTTCCGTTCGTCTTCGCTAAAGCAACCGGAAAGGTGTTCTAAATTCCACCATGAGGAAAAATCTTTGTCGTGATGTTGGAGTAATTTGTTGATGAATTTATTGATAATATTGCCGCGGGTGTCTTGCTGGTTGCCGTCAAAAATCATGTTGAGGGATTGTTGGGTGAGGTAGGGATGACACCCGGATAATTCGATGATTTCGGCGATGGTATTTTCAGTTAAGGATATATTTTCTTTGTTGGCGCGATCGCATATAAGTTTTTTTGTATCTTCTTCGGTTAAGGGGGATAACCATTCGATTTCGGCGATGTTTAATAATGGTGAACCGACACGCTGTTGATATTCTTTTAAGTCTCGGTAGCCGGAGAGTAATAATCCTAAGGATGATTTGATGGCGATGTCGGTATCTTTTAAGCCACGTAAGTAAGACCAAGCGTCAGTAGCCCAAGTTTGACGGACAATAAATTCAGCGCCATCGATTAGGAAGGAAACGCCTTGAAATTTTAGTTTACGCAGTTCTTCTGTTGTTTTTAAAAAGGCGAAGCGGAAGTCATCGTTATTTAATCGTTTTTCGGAGTCGGAATTATTTATATTTAATTTGATACCAATTTGATTCAGGAAATTTAGGGTAATTTCAGTACTGGGAATTTGATTGAGAAATTCGCGGTACATTTGGTGAATTTCTGTTGTAGGAACTTTTCGCCAACGCTCTATAGCTTCTCTAAGTCTGGCGATGAGGAGGTAGCGTAGATTGTCTAAGTCTTTGGGTTGTTCTAATTGCAGGTTAATTAATACGGGGAAGGCGCGGCGAAGATAATTATTATTGGGATTGAGTAAATTCCATTCTACTGCACGTAGGGCGCTGGTTTTTCCTAAACGTCTTCCACCTAAAAGTATCCGCACCTGAAAGGGGGATTGTAGCATGGAATGAATTAATTCGGTGCGTCCGAAGAAGTAGGAAGGTTCTGTAATGGCGACGCGGTAGTTATCAAAGGGACGTTCTATTACACAATTGTGCATTGCTCTATTTCCTCTTCACTTATGTGCATTTGAATCCACCGCGATAAAAGAGGGACTCGGATATGATAATATAATTCCTGATGTTCTATTTCGTCTTCATATAACAATCCTACATTTATCAGCCAATTACAAGCGTCTAAGCATTGGTTTGTTGTAAAGTTGTTTTTTAGTTGGTTGAGTAAGGTTTGTTGTGTTATTTTCTCATGAAAGTTTTCGTTAAAGGCGATCGCTTTGAGTAGGCAGATGGCTACTTGGAAGTCGCGTTTCTCTAAATCTTCCCAAATGCTTTTTCCTAGGTAGTTTTTGAGTTCGCCTTTTTGAGTTAAGGTTTTTTCTAAATATTTTTCTACCATTGTCCATTCAATTTTTATACTGCTATTTTGAAGGGATTTGGTATCGTTATCTTGATTTTTATAATATTGATTATTATTATCTCGAT
>DESS01000007.1 GCA_002361335.1 Richelia sp. UBA3308 | reverse complement strand
TTTCTCAGCGTAATCCCGTCAGCGCAACAACCATAATTATTAAATAGGGAGCATGCCAATTTTGCAAAAATAAAATTTTTAGTGCGGTTTTCGTAGCGTGTCCGATAGGACATATATCTTGCACGAAGCGCAAGTACTAGGGAGAGGCTCCCACTAAAAAAATAAATTTACACCCGCCACGGATGCTCTCTTCCTTATTATATAATTTAAAATTTTTTTACTGTGATTTTCTGTTTTGTTTGAGTTTTCTTTGAAGTAAAAAAATTAGAGGTAAACCCATAATAGTAGAAGGTTCTGGAACACTAGCTGAATCATTTTCTTGGATTTGAGTTAGGGCAATAGCTGTAACAGCCGATCCAGGATTGCGGAATAGAAGATTAATCGCTTCAAAGGTAACTGGAGATTCGATTTCACGTTCGGCATTTATCCAATCTGATGAGGAGATTTTTAGAGAAGAAGTATACCCATCTTTAGGATTGCTTAACTGCCAATCAGAACCATTCCAATAAAAGAAAGAAGCTTCATAGTCATAGGCAGTTGCATCTACTTTAGTTATTTGTAAACGATAATCTGTAGTCTGCGAGGATAAAGTCGCTGGAGTTTCTACTCGTGTTGTTGCAGGGGAATAATTATTACTTGGATCAAAGTCTGGATCTATATAAACTTGGTTATAACTATTGCCTGAATTGGATTTATCTTGAGGTCGAATCGCCATTTTCAATTCGGCGTTTTCATCTACAAAGTTGCCCAAATAAGGTACTGGTTTGTTATCAGAATATTGCAAGCCAACATAATATTTATCACGTTCTGTTTTTGCATTATCGGGTAAAATAGCACTCCAGTAAAGAAAAATGTCACCATCATCTAAATTTAGTGGGGAAATAGCATAAGAAGCTTTCCCCCATTGAGATTTCTCTTTCCCTTGAAGCTCACCATTGACGATTTCTGTGCCTTCTAATAACCAACCTCCATCGGTATTAAGCTCTGTATTAAAAATCTCGAATTCCTGAGAACTATATTTAAAATTAGATGCTAAAGATTTATGAGAAAAACTACATATAAATGCTGTAGATAAGAATAAACTTAAACCGAGCTTTTTCAAAGAATTTATCTTTGCAGTCTGATAAGTAATTTTTGAAAACATTTTTGCTAAATTTCGTTTTTTATTTTTATGTTAGTCATAGGACTTACGCAACTTGACAGTTTGTTTGACTTTTAATGCAATATAATCGCTTTTCTGTCACGCACCAACCAGCATATTGTGACAATTGCGTAAGTCCTGAGTCATTTATAACACGATCAATTCATAAATATATTCTTACTAGTTATTTTCACTAAATTTTTAAATATCGGCATTTTAATATAAACAGGATTTGCGTAATTTTCACAATACTTTGGTTGGTGCTTTACACAAAAAGTGGTATTTTTCGTAAAATAAATATAAATATTTCATAATATTTTTACATACAAAGCGAATAACATTTTTTTAGATAATTTTTACTCGTTTTATCCATAAATTAGTCAATAAGTTTAATATATAATCTAATTTCTTGGGAGCGCAAATATTAATCCATAAGTTTCCAATATATTGTCTTTTGACGTAATCTGTGGTTTTACTTTTTTCTTACAGCATATTTTATTTTTATGAGGTACATTCTCACGGGCAGGGATGCCCGTACCACAAGATTTTTAGAAAATTTTTATGTACCTCATTTATCTGCAAAATATATTTTCATTATTCTATTCCAATCATTTTTCCGCTTGTTCTTGTTGACTTCTAACGACTTGAGTCACTAAATTTCTGGGCATAAATCTAACAACTAAAGCTAGGAATTTATTTTGCAAACCGGGGATAATGACAGTTTGATTATTTAATAATCCTCGATAACCAATAGAAGCAACTTTAGTAGCATCCATAATTGATTTATCTTTAACTAACTTAGAGTTTTCCATATTAGCTCTAGCTTGAAATCCAGATTCAGTAGGTCCCGGACAAAGTGCTGTTACTGTTACACCTGTTCCTTGTAATTCATTGGCAAGAGCTTCAGAAAATGAAAGCACATAAGCTTTACTAGCATAGTATACTGCCATCAATGGACCTGGTTGAAACGCTGCAGTTGAAGCTATATTTAAAATTTTTCCTCCTCGGCGTGCCACCATTTCTGGAAGAAATAATTTGGTGAGATGAGTCAATGTCACCATATTTAATTGCATCATTTTCAATTCTGTTTGCAACTCATTTTCTGCAAAAAAACCATAGGTTGCAAAACCGGCATTATTAACTAAAATATCTATAATTATTCCTTGGCTTTGTAATTCTTGCCAGATTTCCTCTGGAGATGTACTTAAAGATAAATCCTTGACAATAATCTTGACTGCAACTCCAAATTGTTTGTTCAACTCTGAGGCTATTTGCTCAAGTTTTGATTCACTTCTAGCAACTAAGACTAAACTATAACCATCGCCAGCAAATAATTTAGTCAATTCGTAACCAATACCACTAGAAGCACCAGTAATTAAAACGGTTGGGGCTTGATTGATTGTTTTCATAAATAACTTTAAGGTGGGCATTGCCCACCTAACTACACTTTTAACTAGAGAGTTTTCAGAAATTCAATTAATGCTCGTTTGTCTTCATCTGGTAAGTCTGTACCAAATTTATGTCCGCGATCTTCGATAAAATCAGGAATCTGATTATTTTTCAACAGCAGGGGAGTCAAAACTTTATCAGGAATAAACTGAACCAAGGAGCTTAATACTTTACCTCCTAATTCGGAATTTAATTTCTTTTGCAGAATCCTCGGTGTTTGACGAGGATCTAAATTAGCCAGTAGTTTGATTGGTGTACCTGCTGGTACATCTGCTACTAATTCTCCCAGTTCTAAATGGGTGTCTCTATCGGTTTGCTTAATAATGCGATCGCGTTTTTCGGGCCATAATAATTTCTCTATGGCATCGTTAAATGCTTCCATGCGCCCCTCTACGGAAGGATCGGCAGTATATTTACCTAATGAATTATTATTGAAAAACGGCGCACTCGACCAAATACTAATTAAGGAAGGTGTACGATAATAACCGTTTCCTCCTGCTGGAATATCTACTTCTAAAGGTTTGTCTTCGTTGAAGGGATTTTCCAGTGTTAATGTTCCAGGAGATGGCAATTCCTTATAAGTTTTTGAGGAAAACTGCTCCCAAACATGATCTTGTAGAGCATTGGTTGCCATGGCGCGAGCAGCATTGGTACCAATTACTGTTATCGGTTTACGCTTGTCGTCAGATAGGAAATTATGTTCGAGAAAATCAGAACTCAAAACTGATTCGCGATACCATTCTTTGGCTTGTTCAGGATTGGCCGCAATTTCTGCTGGTGGCTGTTTGCTAGAATGACAAGTCGCACAAGTTTCGGCAAAAACTTTTTTACCTCTAGTTAATACTTCTTCATCCGACGTTAAATAAGCTTCTCCTCCTGGAGCATCTTTCAAATACATTGGTTTGAGAGTTGTCAAGAAGGCTTCTGCATCTGCCATACGAGCTTCTGTTTTGGACCAAAGTTCGCATTCTTTTCTGGCTGTCTCAATATCAAAAGGCTTTTGAGCTTTTCTACCTAATAATGGATCGTGGAGAGTCAACCAATAATCGGAACAAGAACCAATATTAACATAAACTCTCTCGGAAGCTAAAGCTATACCAACGGAATCTGCCCCATCTTTGAGGATGTGGGGTACTTTTTGTGTAGTACCATCATTCATTACTTCTTCATGTCGGGGTCGATCGCCCAAATTGAAGATAGCATTAATTGTATTAGGATTATCAATGTGGTCTGTAGCAATTCGGGAAGTATCAGAAGTTCCTGGGGGCTGACTATTTAATACTTGTTTACGAAAGTCTTCGTCGGGTAGAGTTGCTCCAAATAGTTGCCCTTCTAGCAAATACTGATTACCAATCGCTGAGGCAATATTTTCCCATTTGGGACTTTCTGCATCTTGGGGGGGTTTTCGAGGATCGAAACCGATATGGCATACTGCACAAGAAATCCCGATGCGATAAGGTGGTTCGCTTTTGGATCTTGTTTCTCCTTGAGCATAATATTGGGCGATATCCCATTTCGCAGGATCGAAATTAGGATTGGGAAACTTACGTGCTCCCATAATCCCTGTTGCATTAGGATCTTTATCGCATTTATCCAACCACAAACCATATTCATCTGGTTCAGTAGCTGCACTACAAGCTGGATCGTTAATTGCACCAATTTTCACAAAGCGTTCATTACGTTGATAGTGGGGGCTTTCATCCACTGGATCGCTATCGGGACGAGCATCCAACAAACTTAAAAAGTCTGCTTCTCCATGGGTAATCTTAGCTAAATTTCTAAAAAATTTCTCATTGCCACCAGTCCAAAAATACCATGTTTGGAGACCGCGCTTTTCTGCCTCATTCAGATCGCCATAGCTCTCTGAAGGTAAATAGCCTAGATAGTCCCGATCGTATTCATCTCCATATTCTGAAGGCTTTTCGGCAGTCTCTCCAGAACTGGAATTATCATAATTATCCCCTGGAGTGGTGGAGCTGTTCTGCGATGAATCAACATCTACACCGTTTCTTGTTGCTTCGGCTTCTGCAATTACCTTTCTGAGCTGTTCTACTGATGTCGATTGATATTCATAGGGAGAACAACTCATTACCGTTAGAGCGATCGCCATCACGCAGGCAATTATGCCTAGATGTGGTTTGGTCATATACTTATTCCTTAAAAAACATAAGTTATTCTTATTTGCGAGAATTTTTTTCTGACTAATAAATAACTCTGCGTTACACTTAATTCCGGCACAACTGTTCTTTAAAAACAATATCATATTGTTTTCTAGAATACATTTTTGTTCTTTTCTCAACAGTTGATGAATATAAATATAACAACAATTGTTAACTAAAATAATAAGAATAGTAATAACAAAATTATTAAAATTCTCATTAATCTAAATCTCCAATATCCTCAATCCTTGTAATTCAAGTTATTTCGCTGCTTTTCCGGAAACGTTAACAAATGTAACGGAACATTTATTCTCTAGAAAGAGATATACAGCGGCTCAATAAACTCTAATGCATTCCAAGTTTTTGTTGACAATTGTTTATTAGGAATTTACTTCAACTATGGAAGGGTGCAGTTGTTGTAATAGATAATCTTCCAGCCCAAAAGTAGCAGGAATTGAACCTTTGATTCAATCTGTTGGTGCAAGTGTTCTTTACCAGTCACCATCATAAACCTGAGTTCAACCCGATTGAACATTGGTGGTTACAACTAAAAGCAATATGGCTGTCAGTTTTCTCCAAACAATTCAAAAATAGTTGAGATTTAATTGCAATTAGCCTCGACTTAGTTAATCCTAAACATCTTAAATACTGGTTTACAAGCTGTTGTTACTATACCTCATAAAGCTGGAATTTGCTCTATAATCATTAGTATTCAGGATCACAATAGATGAAATATTTGAATTTGAAATACTTCAGGAATTTCTCAAAAAAATCTGTAGCATAATAATTATTAATAGAGTATGGAAGTTAAAAAATGGGAAAAAATTTGATTTTTGAACCATTGGAATTCCGGCATTTAACAGTAAAGAATCGTATTTTTCGTTCTAGTGTGACTGGGCGTTGGGATAATTACGATGGCTCTGGAACTCAAGCTCGGGTGAATTGGGAGAACAAATTTGCCAAGGGCGGAGTTGGGGCAATTATTTCTTCTTATGTTCCCGTCTCAATCAAAGGACGAATTACTCCAAATGTAGTTACGATCGACTCTGATGAACGGATTCCATTTTGGCACACTGTAGGGGAAACTGTACATAGATATGGGTGTAAATATATTATTCAACTGAGTCATTCAGGTAGGCAAAGGGACATCGAAGGTATTGAAAATACTCGGACTTTAAGAAATCGTATAGAACCAATACCTGCTCCAAGTACGACTAATGAACCAGATCAAATAAATGGGCTGCCTGCCAACAATATGTCAATTAGTGAAATCAAAGAAATAATTGGACAGTTTGCTGCAGGAGCTTTTAGAGCAAAAGAGGCAGGCTTAGATGGCATAGAGCTTCATAGTTCCCATGGATATTTAATTAATCAATTTCTTAGTAGTGCAATCAATCGGCGTAGAGATGAATATGGTGGAGAGCTAAAAAATCGCTATCGGTTTCTCCAAGAAATTGTCCAAGCAATTCGCAAAGTAGTAGGAGATGATTTTCATTTACAAGCAAAAATAAGTGTCAGAGAATTCAACAATATTATCCCCCCTTGGCAAAAGTCGGGGAACACCATTGAAGAATCGATCCAGATTTGTCAGTGGTTGGAAGAGGATGGTGTTGATGCTCTTCATATTTCCAGAGGTAGTACCTTTCCTCATCCCTTATTGCCTAGTGGTCCTTTTCCCTTTCGGATGTTTCGCTACACCTACGATACCATGACCTCCAGCGGTGGCAAAAGCAGCTTTCGTAATGTGATTTTCTTTCGCTATCGGTTTCTTCATCCCCTGTTTCAATTAATTTGGGGGCGCTTACCGAGAAAAGTGGAGCGTAGCTACGAGCAGCCAATTAGTGGGTTAGAAATAAAAGATGAATGGCTTGATGAATATTTTAGAGAACATGTATCTACGGAAGATTTTCAAAAACTGTTAAATCGGCACCAAGGTACAGTACTCAAAGACGCGAAAGAAATTAAGCAGAATTTGAAAGAAATTCCGATAATTACTACAGGAGGATTCCAGCAGGCATCTTATATTAATAATGCCATCGAGGCTGGATATACTGATGGTGTAACTATGGCTAGAACCTTAGTAGCTAATAATGATTTGGTGCAGAAATTCCAAGAAGGTATGGATATTGCGCCCAAGCCTTGTAATTATTGTAATGAATGCTTGGGAGCATATTTAGAATTGCCCTTAGGTTGTTATAATGTAGACCGTTTTTATCAAAGCTCAATTAAAAATTTAACTACAGAGCAAAAAGATAAAACAATACGAGAAGCTGAACAGGCAAGAACTCGTGAAGTGATGAGCGTGTTCGATCCGCCTCCTAAGCCCTATGTACCATAGAATGCCCGAATTTAGAATGCCCGAATTTAGAATGCCCGAATTAGGAATTAGGAATTGGGAATTGGGAATTATACTCAATGAAGGTACTTATAGGAATGGCTGCAACTGGCATATTTTTCTTGTAGGGTGCTGTAGTCTGATAAAACTTGAACGTAGTAATAAGGCAATGAGAGTACGGCACCACCCGAGTCTTGTGACAATTGCGGCAATTCCTGACTTAATCATAACTACCACAAAGAATTATTATTTATAGATTATGGAGGCATTTAGAATGCCCGAATGCCCGAAT
>DESS01000233.1:2870-3246 GCA_002361335.1 Richelia sp. UBA3308 | reverse complement strand
TACCTTTATATCGTGCGGTGGGAGACAGGGATGGAGAAGCCATTACACTCAATAATATTGGTGGAGTCTACTCGGTTTTAAGACAAAACCAGAAAGCTCTTCAATTCTACAACCAAGCTTTACCTTTATTTGATGCTGTAGGAAATAGGGATGGCGAAGCTACCACACTCAGTAATATTGGTAAAGTCTACGACGATTTAGGAGAAAAGCACAAAGCACTGGAATTCTACAACCAAGCATTACCATTAAAACGTGCAGTAGGAAATAGGGATAGCGAAGCTGTCACACTTAATAATATTGGTCTGCTCTACTTATATTTAGGAGAAAACCAGAAAGCTCTTCAATTCTACAACCAAGCTTTACCTTTATATCGTGC
>DESS01000233.1:2695-2827 GCA_002361335.1 Richelia sp. UBA3308 | reverse complement strand
TCGTGCGGTGGGAGACAGGGATGAAGAAGCCACTACACTCAATAATATTGGTGGAGTTTACTCGGTTTTAGGAGAAAACCAGAAAGCTCTTCAATTCTACAACCAAGCATTACCTTTATATCGTGCGGTGGG
>DESS01000233.1:0-2655 GCA_002361335.1 Richelia sp. UBA3308 | reverse complement strand
GGGAGACAGGGATGGAGAAGCCAATACCTTGAGACATCTAGCTAATTTAGAACGCAAACAAGACAATTTACAAGCATCCCTCAAACACATCAAAAACGCGATCGCAATAATCGAAGAGTTACGTGGAACCTACACCAACCAAGACCTAAAAACCACTTACTTCTCCACAGTCCAAGACTACTACAAACTCTACATTGACCTATTGATGGACTTACACAAAAAAGATCCATCCAAAGGATACGACGCGTTCGCGCTACATATGTCAGAACGTTCCCGCGCTCGTGTTTTAATCGAACTTTTAGCTCAAGCAAAAGCCAAAATCAGTAAAAACGTAGACCCCAAACTCATCGCACAAGAACAAGAATTACGATTCAAACGCCAAGCTCAAGAAAAAATCCTGGCTAAATTAGTTAATCAACTCAAGCCACCAAAAGAAACTATTAAACAAACCGAAGCAGAAATTCAAAATATCATCAACCAACAAAAAGCCTTAAAAGCAAAAATCCGCGCTCAAAATCCAGAGCGGGATAAAATAACCAACCCAGAACCCCTAAAATTAAACCAAATTCAACAGCAATTAGACAAAGAGAGCGTATTACTACAATATTCCTTGGGTGAAGAACGTAGTTACTTATGGTTAGTTACTCCGACTTCCTTAACCAGCTACCAACTACCAAAAGGTAAGGAAATTGAGGAAATTGCCAATAAATTTTCTGAAAATTTAAAAGAATCCACAAAAGATGAATTAGCGATAAAATCCGCACAAAAACTCAGCAAAATAATCCTTGCACCCGTTGCAGATAAATTAACTGGAAAAAGATTAGTCATCGTTGCTGATGGTGTATTGCAACAAATTCCTTTTGCAGCTTTAGCTAACCCAAATACTAGTACAAATAATAATTATCAACCCCTGGTACTCAACCACGAAATTGTTAATTTACCTTCAGCATCAACCATTGCTATCCAACGAGAAAAACTCACCAATCGCCAACCCGCAGCCAAAAAAATTGCTATTCTTGCAGACCCTGTATACAATTATGATGACGAACGAGTTACAGGTAAACCCAAGGGTATCGTTCCTGAACTTGACTTGGAATTTTTTGCTCTCCAACGTTCAGCTAAAAGCCTTAATCGTCAAGATTGGGGTCGGCTGAAAAACACAGCCATAGAAGCCAAAGAAATACTAAAACTGTTTCCATCTTCATCCAGCCTGAAAGCATTTGACTTTGACGCTAACTATAACTGGGCGACAAGTAAAAATCTCAATCAATACCAAATCTTACATTTTGCAACCCACGGTTTCGTTAATCCCGATCAACCGGAATTATCAGGAATTATCCTCTCATTAGTCGATAAAGATGGCAAATACATAGGAGGTTATTTACGTTTAGCGGATTTATTCGAGCAAGATTATCCTGCTGAATTAATAGTATTGAGTGCTTGTGAAACTGGACTTGGTAAAAACGTCAGTGGTGAAGGCTTAGTAGGCTTGAGCAGGGGGTTAATGTATGCAGGTGCTGCAAGAGTTGCTTTGTCATTGTGGAAAATTAACGATGAAGGTACATCAGTACTCATGCAAGAATTTTACAAACAGATGTTGCAGGAAAATCAAACACCGACTCAAGCATTGCGGGCTGCACAGCGAAAATTGTTTTCTAATCCAAAATGGCAAAGTCCTCATTATTGGGCTGCTTTTACCTTGCAAGGTGAATGGAAATGACCTTACTCCAGTTTTCTTTAACGTACATCTTGCACCAAGAAAAATTAATGTGATTTCATCACTCAGTATTAAGCATGAAAGCTTAATTTAGCGATTAAAAATCAAGTAAATAATGTAGCATTATTGCCTCGCTTTTAATATTTTCATGGTTTATACGTATAGGGGCAAGATATGAGCGTCCGACTAGCGGCTATCGCCACTAGCAATAAATGAAACTAACACATTTGATTAAAGCTCAAATCCCTAGTGGATAAGGGTTTTAAAATGTGCAAGTTAGGAGTTAATAAGGAGATGGGAAAAAAGGCAAGTAAATAAATAGATAACCTAATTCTCTATCCAATCAAATTTGTTCGCTCTATTACACATCAACCTCTATAAAAGATAAATAACCGTGAAAAATATCGTAATCATCAACAAATTAATTGCTCTATTGATTGCTATTGTAATTATCTGCACGACTACCATAAATTCATCAGCACAAGCACAAAATAATCCCACATCTGTCAAATTCATCAAAGCTGAAAACGCAAGTCAATTTAAGCTACCAGGAGGTGGAAAACCTTTTATTCCTTCTGATATAGAAACCTCAATCAACCCAAATGAAGACCGAGGAATAATTGGTGATGATAACCGCATTCCCATGACCAGTCGTAAATATCCTTGGTCAACAATTGGTCAGGTTAAGGGAACAACTGCTGATGCTAAAAACTATCGTTGTACCGGAACTTTAATTCACTATAATCTCGTTCTTACCAATTCTCACTGCGTACTCGATCCAGATACAGGTACATTAAGTCGAAAAATTAAATTTTTTCCGAATCTTATCAATGATAGAGTCAGAAATTATAGAGATATTGCCTCAGTCAAAAAAGTTTATTATGGTACTAAGTTCCCAAATGGGTTTCAAGATGCTGCTAAAGACTGGGCTATTTTGG
>DESS01000021.1:209-6561 GCA_002361335.1 Richelia sp. UBA3308 | reverse complement strand
CCCAATCCCCAATCCCCAATGCCCAATTCTAAATTCTAAATTCTAAATTCTTAATTCTTAATTCCCAATCCCCTCATTCCAACTTAATTAACTGATATTTTTGCACTCTACCAATAATGTGATGGGGTTGGGATATTTCTGAAGCTTCTTTTTCTGGTATCCAAGCGTAGCTAGAAGCGGGAAGTTGAGAAACTCGCTTTACTCGTTTTCCATGGTTTGGGGTGTAGAAATTTAACAAGACTCCTGTTTTACCGCCAACGTCAACAAAGTTAATGGAATGATTTTGCAAAATTTGATTAATTTCAGGTTGTTGTAAAAATGCTTTGAAATCAGGGTTATAGTTACTTAAAAAACCAAAACTACCAGTTACAGCTAAAGTCAACCAAGAGGAAATCAACCAAGTAGCTATCCAGTAACGCGCTGTAATTAAATTTTTACCAAAGCGGCAACGAGCAATCCAAACTAAAGGTAAAATTAACCAACTCAAGCCCAATATTAAACCAATAATTGCATAATTACGAATTTCCCCATCACTATCGCTGAGAAAAAAAACAACTGTACCTGCTAATACAAGTAGAATACCCAGCGTAGCAAAAGCATAATTTATAGTTTTTAAAATTCTACTTGGTGATAACCGCACAGGGATAGGATAAAAGTTAGAAGATAAACTTATATTCTCTCTTTTTAACTCTTCTGACTCTTGATCCCAAATTTTTCCCAACCAATTCAAACCTACCGCAGCGAGTAAAGCAATAAAAGGATATAAACAAAGACTGTAATGAGATAAGCGAGTTGAAAAAATACTAATTTCGATAAATAAAATCAGCGGAAAACATACTAATATCAAAAAATTTTTAAAATATTTAGTTTCATTTTTTTCTGTATTGCGGTTATCTTGATTGATATTGTAATTATAATTAGCAGTTTTTTGTTTATTTTTTTCGTGATTAATATCGGAATATTGCCTCTTCTTGTCGTTATCAACATAAATATATTCTCCACTTTTTTCAAAACTAGAGTTAGATTTCACCAATATTTTATTAACTATATTCCCATTCTCACCTTGAACAAAATAGTATTTATTAGCGAATTTATCAATTAATAAACCTGTACCCAGTAAGCCATGCAATGACCAAGGAAAAGCTAAAATAGGAATATTCCAAAAATAATAAGTCCAGTTATTGCTACGACGTTCCCTTGAACTCAGTTTCGTAACAAAATCTATTAATTGTGCAAAACTATCGTCACCAAAGCGTAAAGAACTAAGTCTCAACCAAATTATTGTCGGTACTAATCCTAAACCAAATCCCAAATACAACATTGGATTAGCTAAATGATGATGACGGCGATGCTGAAAAATTAAATAAGGTAATAAAGCTATTATCGGTAGAAAAATCATAAAGCTTCTGATTAAGAAGCCAAGAGAAAAACTACAGCCAGCAATCAAACCCCAAATATAACGATCTTTGATATTAAATTCTGCTTTTAATAAACACCAAATTCCTAAAAGTACCAAAAAAACCATTGGTACATCTGGAGTACCTAAACGAGAATATTGTAACCAGAGAAACTCTACACTTAAAATTGCAGCAGCAAGCCAAGCAACCTTTTGATTTAATAATATTTTGCCAATTTCATATACAAGTAATACACTCAAAATTCCAGTAATCATATTTGGCAAACGAACAATAATTTCATTAATTCCAAATAAACTGTAAAAAACTGCAAGCAACCAATAAAAACCCGGCGTTTTATGATGGGGATTTCTCCAAGGATTTATCCAATCTCCCGAATCATACATTAAACGCGATCGCCAAGCGTAAAGTCCCTCATCATGAGCCATGAGGCTGTGATTTCCTATACCCAATAACAATAGTGGAACCATCCAAACTAATAAACTTAAATAAAGACAACTCCCCCAGGTTAGAAAATTTCGCTTAATAAGAGAAAATTTTAGTTTGGATGACATTTGATTGGAAAAAATTGCATATTCGCCACTTAAATAATTAATTGTTAAATCTCTTTTTAAAATATGTAAAGTGGTATACAAAATGTACCATATTTGATTAAAAAGATTATTAGCTGTGTTTTTCCAGGGGAATTTTATGCTGCTTCGCCCAAATCAACGCATGAAGTTAGATGATACGGATGATAAATTATTTTACGGGCTTCCCCGTTTTGTTACTCATGTAGATGATAAATTTATTCAACAACTAACAGATTTATATCGTCAACGTCTCCAACCAAATACACGTATCTTTGATATGATGAGCAGTTGGGTTTCCCATTTACCAAAGGAAATAGAATTTAGTCATATTGAAGGACACGGACTTAATACGGAAGAATTAGCACGTAACCCGCGATTTGACCATTATTTCATCCAAAATATCAACGAAAATCCTAAATTACCCCTCAAAGACCAAGAATTTGATGCTATTCTCAATTGCGTTTCCATACAATATTTACAGTATCCAGAAGCAATATTTACCGAAATTCACCGTATTCTCAAACCTGGTGGTGTCGCAATAATCAGCTTTTCTAACAGAATGTTTTATCAAAAAGCAATTCAAGCATGGCGTGATAGTAGCGAAGCCCGTAGAGTCGAATTAGTCAAAAGTTATTTTCAATCGGTTTCGGGATTTACTCCTCCAGAAGTAATCAAAAATCAATCAACAGCAGCAAATTTCCTCCAGTGGTTAGGTGCAGGAGGCAGCGACCCATTTTATGCTGTTATTGCTTATCGAAATTAACACACTTAGGTATACTCAAAGGTTATCAAAAAGTAATTTTTGTTAATTGACAAATGAAGTATAAAGGATGAGTTATAAAGTATAAATTGTTAATTCTGTATACTTTATGACCTTAAACTTAAACTAGGAGTAAAATATGAATTTCCCCCGCGTGAGTAGAATGTTAGCTGCTTTGGTACTTTCCCTATTACTGCTGACAACAGCCTGTGCCCAAAAAGCACCTAGTCGTTTCGATCAAGCACAACAGGAAAGCAGCCAGCAGAAAAAAGGACAAGCCGTTGCTAAAGATGCTACTCAAGGTAGTGAGTTTAATAAATTTTTCCCAGCAGCATCAGATGGTTATCAGCGTGTCTTTACTCAAGAGAAAAAAGGTTTTGCTGAAGCCAGTCTGAAAAAAGACGGTAAAGAAGTAGCTAAAATGGCGATTTCAGATACCACTAGCAACCCTACAGCAGCCAAGAAATTTGATAAGAGCACTAAAAAAATCTCCGGTTATCCAGCGGTAGAAGTTGGAAAAACCCAAACAGCAGTTTTAGTTAACGATCGCTATCAAGTAAAAGTATTGTCCCGCGATGCTTCTTTTACAGCTACCGATAGAGAAGATTGGTTGAAGAAATTTAACCTTAGTGGTTTAGCCAGCGTAAAAAGTTAGTAGTTGGAGCGTTGGAGCGTTGTTTCAATAACTCCTAACTCCTAACTCCTAACTTCTCAAATCTACCTTCCCAGCATACATTTCTGAATCAAGGAGTCTACTGTGAGTAAACCGATTTTTGAATTGGTTGATGAATTACCAACTAGTGGTATGACGATTTCGGTGCTAAATGCACTTAGTAGCATAACCCCAGGGCAGTGGGAAAATTTAGTCGGTTTTGAGAATACGATTAAAACCGTCACTGGCGAAGAAGATGAAGATATGATTCAAGCCATTGGCGAACGCGCAATTTATCTGTATAATGACGCTTCCCAAGGATATCAAAAAGGTTTATGGCTTTACCAAGTCGTTGACAGCACCGATGCAGCTTTGGGTGCAGCGGCTTTAGCAAATAAAGTTAGTGACAAAATTCCCTTATTTGGGGGTTTGATCAATATGTTTACTCCCAAGGCTGATAAAGCACAGACTATTGATTTGTCTTTAAAATTAATCGCTGAATTATTAGCTTTTTGCAGCATCAACGGTATCCCTGGAGATAGTATTGGCGATTTTGTCGCTTCCTTGGGTGAATATAGCGGTGAATCCTTTATCCGTATGGTAGGATTAATTTGCATTGATGGTTTAATACCTCTAGGTCCCGATTTTATTCAACAAGTTCAATCTGCACTCGGTGGAATGAGTCCAAACGAGTTGGAAGACAACTCAACATTCCAGCAGATGAATGATGCAATTCCGGGTGATAGTTCCGAAGGTAAACTAAACTTTATCGGTTCCAGTTTTGATTCAGTAAAAGGCTGGCTGAGTGACACAATGTCATCCTATGATTTAACGCCTCAAAAAGTTACAAGTCAGTTGAGCAGTTTTGTTGATTTCGCCGATGATAAACTAGATTATCTCGCTGCTTTCCTCGATATGAGTACCAACTACTACGAGCATACAGGCACTCAAACCCTTGCTAAACGTTTGATTGAGCGGGCTGTAGCTGAAATTTAGTTTAATTTAATTTTAGCGATTCAACTAAATGCAGCAATGCAGCGGCGTTGCTCAATTCAGTAATGATATGATGTCCGGTTAAACAACTGTCATTGTTCACTGCGTGAACGCATAAAGGTGAACGTTTCACGTAGTGACTCTCCCAATGACGTATTACGGGTAATTTGCCGGACATCATATCAATTATGGTTGTTTACAGATACTTCAACTTTTGTATTATCCTCAAAACCCCTATTAAGAGGTTTAATTTAACTTCTCTATATAGATCAAAATTTTTAATTCATACAACCGAGTAGGCAACGCCAATGCAGCCTACAGATTAAACAATAACTTAATTAAAACCCCGCCCACAAGGGCATCCCGTGTCGTTAATAAAGTATCTCCTTCCCAGACGCTGCGCGTTACTAAAGCCTCTGAGCAAGCTGAAAAGAAACTTTCGTCCCCCATACTTTTAGGTGTTCTAGGTAGTTGGTAATAGTTATTACTACGGCTAACCACCTGTTAATGCCAGTTGTCAACATAGAGGAAATTATTTTCAAAAAGTAAATAAAGTAACATTGTATAAACTACAAATTGTTTAATTTATACTCTCAAAATGTAACCGAAAATCGATATGATTATTTGAATTCAGCATCGCTAGGAATAATCCCACCCTAATGAATCAGCATCATATCCAAGTAACGGTTTCAGCTAACAATTTTAAAAATAACATCAGCCACATTCGCGATCGCGTTACGCCTTCTCAAGTGTGTGTAGTCATGAAAGCCAACGCTTATGGACATGGTTTGAAGGCATTAGCGCCTACAGCAGTTGCAGCAGGTGCCGATTATATCGGTATCTGTACCAATCCCGAAGCAACAATTATTCGCGAATTAGGCTTAGACGTAAAACTGTTGCGTTTGCGGATGGCTTTACCTGAAGAATTACAAGAGTCTATCCAATCCCTCAACATAGAGGAACAAATAGGAACCATCGAAGCTGCATTATATCTTTCACAAGCAGGTGTAAGACGCGGTAAAAATATTCCCGTACATATCAACATCGATACGGGAATGGGTAGAAGCGGTTTCTTCTGCAATCAAATAGAAGAACTCAAAAAAGTTTGCAGCCTACCCGGTATTGATATTGTCGGTGTCATGACTCACTTCGCCAGCGCCGATGGAAAGGATTTAGCCTTCACTCATCGCCAAATAGAAGACTTTTACAAAGCACGTCAAATTCTTCAAAATTACGTAGATTATCATGTGTTAAACCACACTCATAATAGTGCCGCAACAGTACGTATTAGTAATGAAAATAACCGCTTAGTAAGAGTCGGAGCAGCCTGTTACGGAGTGCGAACTTCTCAGGATTTTGAAAATCATCCCGAGTTAAAACCTGTTATGTCAGTAAAAACTCGGATAGCACAAGTGAGAATAGTACCCAAAGGTAAAACAATCGGTTATGGCAGCTTATTCACAACACAACGGGATAGTGTAATCGCATCTTTACCAGTTGGTTTTGGTGAAGGTTATCCCCGTTCGTTGTTTAATAAAGGTATTGTTCTAATTAAAGGTCATCGTTGTCCCGTAATCGGAAGAGTATCATTGAACATCACCACAGTAGATATTACTGATATCCCAGAACCAGTACAATGGGGTGATGAAGTAGTATTAGTAGGAACTCAAGGTAAGGAAGAAATCACCTTTGAGGAACTAGCAGATAAATTTGCCAGCGTACATACCGAAATTAATTTGATGGCAGGTTTTATGAATCAGGTTAATTATGTGTAAATAGGGTATTGGGCATTGGGTATGGGGCCGAAGGGCATGGGGCATGGGGCATTGATTATTTTTAGTCTTCGGGGTGGGAAAATTACAAAAAAAACGAAACCTCTAGCCCCAGTATTAGAATCCTTTAAATATGGTTTTTAACCTCAAATTTCCAGAAAAGCGTTAAATATCAACTTCAAAATCTA
>DESS01000021.1:0-135 GCA_002361335.1 Richelia sp. UBA3308 | reverse complement strand
TACTGTTGTGCCATCGCAATAGTTTTTCAGAGGCGTTAAATATCAAGTTGAAAATCTACTGTTGTGCTAACGCAATAGTTTTTCAGAGGCGTTAAATATCAAGTTCTAAATCTAGTGTTGTGCTAACGCAATAGT
>DESS01000057.1 GCA_002361335.1 Richelia sp. UBA3308 | reverse complement strand
TTTTTTTAAACTTGATATTTAACATTTATTAAAACTATTGCGCTGCCACAACAGTTTATTTAACATACACACCTTTAAGCTGTAACCTTTTTCATATAAGCCATTTTCGTTGATCGGGGAGTAAAACCGAGTATGGTAGGTCAGAAAATTTTGATGATTGTTGGGGACTATGTAGAGGATTATGAAGTGATGGTTCCCTTCCAAGCCTTACAAATGGTAGGACATACAGTTGATGCGGTATGTCCCGATAAAAAAGCTGGTGAGTTTATACGTACAGCCATCCATGATTTTGAAGGCGATCAAACTTATAGCGAAAAACCCGGTCATAACTTTACTTTAAACGCTGATTTTGCCACAGTAGATGAAAAAAACTATCATGCCCTCGTCATTCCTGGAGGAAGGGCACCAGAATACATCCGTTTAAATCAAAGAGTATTAGAAATTACTCAGCATTTTGCTGAAGCGAATAAACCTATTGCTGCAATATGTCATGGTTTACAGCTTTTGGCAGCAGCTAACGCATTGCAGGGTAAAACTTGTACAGCTTATCCTGCCTGTAGTCCCGATGTACGTAGTGCTGGCGGTAAATACATAGATGTTAGTGTTTCGGAAGTAGTAGTTGATGGTAATTTAGTCACCGCACCAGCTTGGCCAGCCCATCCCCGTTGGCTAGCTGAATTTCTCAAAGTGCTTGGCACTAAAATAGAACATCCTGTAAAGGCTATTCTGGGTTAATTAATCTGTGGATTTTTTACAGAAAAAGAAGTTGAAAGCCCTCTGTTTTTAAGCGAGGGATGAAAACGAGTAGAGATCGTTTTAACTATCCAAAGTTTTTAATTCATGAGACAATAATCTCATCTGAGTCGCCTTCCTTGGTTTGACGCATTGATTTCGTGCTAGTAGGGATGAAATTCCCGTCAGTAGGAAACTAGTAGGATTTGTATCACTACCAAAACCAAGGCACAGACAAGAAGGTAGCACGGATAGTGTTTTATTGCTCTGACTTGAGTAAAACCACTCTGAAAACGAACAACTAAAGTAAGTGCAACCTATGTGGTGTTTATCACCAGCATATCAAAGCATTTAGGGGCGTTTTGACCAAAAAATAGACTGGATACAAGCCCCCGGATTCATCCGTGGAGAGGAAAAATGTTTTCCTTATCTCAAGCCCCTTGATTCATCAATGGGGTAATTCGGCCATTCTTCATTCGGCCATTCTACATTCCCCTTGACTCGTCCCACCCAGATAAATCTCTGGGTGACAATTAATAGAGATAAAAGTTAAGTGAAGGGTTTCCATTAAAATTTTTTCTCCTAAAAAATTTTAACTTAAACATATGGGTTTAATTCCCCACCGTCACACGGTCGAAGAATTGAGTTGGGGCGGAGCCGGAGATGCTCCGCCTCCGGTCTAAATGCCCATCTCAATTCCAAGCAACTTCGGCTCTTCCAACTTCGGCTCTTCCTTCTTCCTTCATTTAATGGGTGCCCGTGAAAAGGATTTATCACTTCACTGAACATCCGAACTTAGAATCTCCTCGACTTTAGTCAGGAGAGAAGTCAACCATAGCGGTAATTTGTTAGTTTTGAATAATGATCGTAGTGGCAAATGTACCGATTAATTGATACAATTTATCGAGTAAAACTTATTTTTTAGTGCAAGATATAGATTTCTATAAGTATTAATATCAAGAGCTAATATAGCATTTAGGATTTTTTATTTTTTGAATACAAAATTATCCTTTGAGTCAAGACTCTAAATATACAATTAAATCCAAGTAGATAAAAAAGGCTTTTTCTATAAACTTGTGAATGCAGCGTAAATTTTATAATTCAATAAAGCCAAACTCCGCTCATGTAGCCTAGACTTATAATTGGAGTAATTCTACCGACACTAGTTTTACCCTATGCTTTAAATTTTAGTTCTAAATATCTACTTGCTCCCACCCGGGTGAACTATAGTGTATTAAGTGGCATCAAAAATTAAAAATAAAGTTAAGTAGCGTGGTTAAGTCTTAGTGCCAACCTAAACCCCTATATTATCCTGGAGAAATAGTACTGACTCGATGACAGGCAAAAACGCAAGACAGAATGCATTTCTGCGGCTAGTGTCTGGTAAGGAATTAGAAACACGATCGGTTCGTCAACGCTACGAGCTGATTCCAACTTCAGAGGCAGTAATTGGACGCGATCCTCACTGTCAAGTTGTATTAGATGCATTAAAGTATCGCATGGTATCTCGCCGTCATGCGGTAATTCGTCCTTTAAGTTTATCCCCCGATGGTGGAATCAGTTGGATACTTTGCGATCTAAATAGTGCTAACGGTACTTATTTGAACGGAAAACGCTTGCACGAATGTCAGCAAATTTTTCCCGGCGATCGCATTACTTTGGGTTACGATGGACCTGAATTGGTTTTTAGTTGCGATATAGCTGAACCAAAAACCACAATTTCTCCAGGTACATCTGTTAGTACGCCCAACTATCAAAACTATTCCAAACCTGATTCTGTTAGCTTTACTCAATTATTTCCCATAGTTTCTACAGGTAAGGACTTAACTCGCAAAGCCTACCTAATACCGGGAATGTTAACAGTCATTTTTGTAGTACTAATGTTTGCTACTGTAGGAAAACCGGAAGCAAACCAAATTATAGTCGCTACTTATATAGCCTTCGCCGCCTATTATTTTATTTATCAGTTATGCGGTAAACACAAGCCTTGGTGGGTTTTATGTGGCGTGGCTTTATCAACAGCTTTAATTTTAATTAGTCCCTTACTAGATTTATTTATTTTTATATTTCGCGAAATCCTACCCGGTAGCTTACCTTCACAACAAGAATCAATCACTTTTACAGAATGGCTGGTGCGAATGTTTTTCGGCGCTGGCTTGATGGAAGAACTATTAAAAGCTTTACCTGTTTTGGGTATATATTTTATCAGTTTAGGATTATCTTCACCTTGGCGAGAACGTGTTGGTGTTTGGGAACCTTTAGATGGAATATTACTTGGTGCAGCTTCCGCTGTTGGTTTTACATTATTAGAAACACTTGGTCAATATGTGCCAGAAGTTACTCAAAATGCAGCAATTTACGCAGGAGATGAAACAGGTCAATTAGTAGGATTACAACTCCTGATTCCTCGTATTTTAGGTTCTGTGGCAGGGCACATGGCTTACAGTGGATATCTTGGCTATTTTATCGGTTTAGCTGTGCTTAAACCGAAACTAGGAGTGCAAATTCTATTAGTTGGCTACCTTAGTGCATCAGCACTTCATGCTTTATGGAATGCAACTGGGGCTATCAATGGTTTACTTTTAGTCGTCGTAGGTGTCTTATCTTATGCTTTTTTAATGGCTGCAATTCTTAAAGCAAGAGCCCTTTCACCCAACCGTGAACAAAATTTTGCTACCCGCTTTTTCGGACATAAGTAATTAGTTGTTAGTTTTTAGTTGTTAGTTGTTAGTTGTTAGTTTTTAGTTGTTAGTTGATAGTGCTTTGCGGTGTAATCAGTGAAATCCATCTAATCCGTGATAGTTGTTAGTTTTTAGTTGTTACTCATTTCTCATTACTCATTACTCGTTACTCGTTACTCGTTAGCATCCAATACCCCTCTTGTGGTACGGGCATCCCTGCTCTTAATAATTCCACCAACAACCTTTATATTCCACGGGCAGAGCGTTTCCGGTTCCGCTCAAATAAAAACCGCTATATTTTGTGCCTCAACCGATATTTCAAATGCAATCATTTATCTATTTCTCTGGAACTCCTATTAATTTTGCTTTGTCTTCAAAATCATCAGACATTAATATTACTAACCACTAACTACTAACCACTAACTACTAACTAATTCTTATTAATATATCTTTTGATAGATGAGGCTGGGCGATTGACTATCTTATTCTTTAAATACCTTGGGTAAATCTATCCCAAGAAATAAAAATTATTAAAATAGAATAGCCTCAGCCATAATAAAAGCAAATTGATTGCATTCCCTTTGCAATTAAAATAGAAAATGGCGAGAAAATATTTACTCTTCTGTTTGAAAATTATCCAACTGGTTTAGTGCATGATAAGCAACTGCTAAACCGGCTTTTGCTTGCTCAATTTCTGATAAAGTTGTCCATTCACGATTATCATCTTCCTTTAAGTCAAATAACGCTGATTCCACTTTCTGCCGTGAGCCACTTCTGGTTGCATAAGCTAACGGACGCGTTAAAACCATGATATCGTCAACTTCCAAACTCGGTAACACAACTTGTACGCATTCAATTAGTTGCTCTGTCATTGACTGTTGCGAATTAAAAATTTCTGCTGCTTTGTGAGCAATCAAGTCGATCCAATCTTTAGGTATACTGTTACGAAAATGGTTTTGTAAACTTTTTTGAAGCTTAACCGCTACTGTAGTATTTGTATTACAATTGTATTGTGCTGAAGTTTCTACTTTAGACCAAAGTGCATCTAGTTGGTTATGGAAACAGGCAGAGCGTGCCTGTAATTCCTCGTCTAGCAAATCCTGCATAGGGAGTTGTTGGAATTGTTCTTCTAAATCATCGAAGTAAGCTGTCGTATCTTCCTCCCATGGATTCCAAGGATAAGTATTATCTTCTGGTTCGAGTAGGCTTGCAAGTAAATCCAACTCGATTCGAGAAAGTGAATTGTCAAAATTTCTTGAACCTTTGATTTTGTCAGCCATGTGTTGCCTCCGGATGGATTAATTTGGGGTATTGACAGCTACAGCACCCAGTCTTTGATTTCCGCAAATTGAAACCTTATTTTGTGTACTTAAAAAGGGTTTTAACTTTTAGTACCGACGTAGCGTCTATGTTAATACCTGAAGCATTAATGGAACATATTTGATGTTTATCTAATTTTCGACCCGAAATTCCCATGTTTGACTTTTAGTGCTACCAAACTTTAAATGCATTCCCGATTCTAAAGGTTCTTCTCGTCGATAGATCTGTTCCCAGCCACCCTCACGTAATATCCAAGTTGTGCCATAGGTAGATAAATCTTGTAAATAGTAAGTTTGTACGCTTTTATCCCCTGCTAAACTATTACGACATAGAATTTCAGCGTGACGTTTTGAAACTGAAGGTTCTCTGATTACGATATCATTTTCTTTGGTGCGACCAATGCGCGTAACTCCAGGATTGAGTGACCAAGTTTTACCTCCTGCTTGTAACGAACGTAAAGAAGCGTTAGCACTGCCGGGGATAAAAGTTGTTGGTATTTCTGTAGCACCTTCTTCAAAACTTTTGAGTAAATCGCCATCGAAATGTGGGTGTAGGTAAAGAACTGGTAAAGTCCAAGCGGGTTGATTGAAATGATAAATTGTTAATAATCTTTTTCTACCTTCGGCAACAGCTTCATCAATAGGTTTGCGAGAACGTAAAGCTAAGGCAAAGGTTTGAATAAAACTGTGACTTTCCTCATCAGTAATTTCATCTCGCATTCCTAATACCGCAGGCACACCTTGACGTATGAGTACTTCTGCTAAACTACTGTAAGGAATAGCTCGGTTTTGATTCGCCGCAGGTTGTGCTCCCCAACAAGCGTTGAAAACTGCTAGCTTGACATCACTCCGGGTTAAAGCTTGTGCTAATTCAATGCCGTTAAGAGTCATATCCTTTTGTAAAAATAAAAACCCTCCATCAGGTCCCGGCAACCCATGACCAGCATAAAATAAAACGTTATAAGCTTTGGTTTCTAGTTCAGAAATTAGCTGTTGTGGAGTCGGTTTTACCAGTGTATTTACTATGCAAGGGGCGTATCCGGCAGAATTACTACCCAACCCGCGTCCGGAAAGAGTTTGTTGAAGAATAGCTGCTTCATCTTCAAGTTGTAGGTTTTCGTCTTCTCCTAAAACTAGCAAGATATTTAAAGCTTGGTCCCTTCCGGAAGAAGACAAGGGTTCAACGCTCGAAGTAGTACGACTAAACAACAGATGTTGAGAAAGTGACATTGCCGGTTGTCCCGGTTCACGCTGCATAATTTCCCAAGGAAGGGCAATCAAATCTGGATCGCGGATTTCCAATCGAAAGCGCAAACGTGTATGTTGCCCCATTGCAATACCGCGACTGCGTTCCAAGCTACCAAGAATTTCTCCTTCAAATACCCAACGCCACAAACTAACCCCCATGTATTGCATCAAACGGCTACTGTAGCTGGTTTTTTGACCAGAAGCCGGTGATAGGGAATTTAATGGAAGTGGATTTGCAGTTTCAGATTTATTTTTTGTCGATACATCCAAACGAGAGTGTCCGGCAAACATTTCTTGCCATTCCAGCCAAGCTTGATTTAGTTCTTGCGGCCATAAACAATCATGTAGAACATAACCACTGGGATAGGGGGCATTCACCACCCAAATGGCGAAATTTTCATTGCCAGTGTGAACGAGACGGGCGATCGCCAGGTTAAGGGATGGCATGGATTCTTTAAACTTAAAGGTAAAATGAAATAATTACATAGCTAATTTTTTTCAGGCAAAATGTTTGCCTAAAAATAATACTTTACATTTTCAGGGGATTACCTATATTATTTCAGTTTCTTATAGTTTACCGAGTTTTTGAATCTGTGCTAATACCCCGAAAGGGTAATGTTGTCGTGTCAGGAATATTAGCAGGTTTTGGTTTACTTAACGGCTCGCTAGGGGTTAAAGAATCCTCAACGGGAGGTAAAGTAGAATCATCTTCAATGGTTGGAGGCAAACTATCTGATGGGGAACATTGACTTGGCGGTTTAGCTGGGTCAGAAATTGAGGCATTCGACGGTGTAAGTTGCGAACGTTTCAGCCATAGTTGTTCCCCGGGTTTAACCAATGTTTTGCTGCTGGTGGTAGTTGATGTGGTTTCAGACGGATTTGTCGCGATCGCCTTTTGGGCAGTGTCGGAGATAATCGTTTCTTCTCCAACTAAGCATACCTTTATTTGTAGCCAATAGTCTTGTGATGAGGAAATCTTCTGTTTTTGTAGAACTTGTAACAAACTACCAGGTGGTGCATAAATTGGAAGTGGCGAAGATATATCTTCATCAGTAAGCGGTGTCGTGGTTTTAGTCAAATTAATTTTAGTTTTGGTATTAATTAACCATCCTTGATCTATTTTTGCAAGTCTTTGTAAATTAATTTCAGAAGAAGGTTTGGGAGTGCTATGCTTACTTTCATTTTGTGCGATTATTTCTTTTGAAGCAGGATTATTGCTGAATATACTATCTTTAAATAAGTAACTTAATATACTTAATGCCATAGTTAATAAAGCAATTATCCCTAAGATAAAGGGAAACTTGGAGCTTTGAGCAACAACTTTTTCTGTAATTACTTTAGTTTTTCCCTCGGGAATATTTGTTGTTACTGGAGCTAAGTGTGAATAAGCTGGCGAAATCGAAGAAACATCAGCAAGACTTGCTTTTAAAGCTGACTTTGGCTCGGAATATTTTATTTGGCAATGTATCACAGCAATAGTCACATTATCGTGACCGTTTTGATTGTTAGCAATGTCTAACAATTGTTTCGTAACGCTTACTACATCACCTTTATTATGTAATAATGGCAATATTTCTGTTTCCCAGTATTGTTCTACACGGTCAAAATCACTTAAACCATCAGAACATAGTAGAAAAATACAGTCTTCATCGAGAATAAATCGCTGTGCCGTCGGATGTAAAGCACTACTGGCATTCATACCTAATGCTTGTACCAAAGAACCAGAAGCAGCTTGCTGTACCGCATCTCGATAAATCCCATAGCCAAGTCTTACTTCCCGTGAAGCAACATCATCGTCAAGAGTTATCTGATGGCAATTATTGCGGGTAATCAAATAAGCACGACTATCCCCAACGTGGGTAATATACATTTCATGGGCAACTGGTAACCCCATTACCAGAGTAGTTCCCATGCGCTGTCGTCCTTGACGATTTTCCCTGTCATTACGCTGACTAATTTTATCGTTAGCAGCCGCAGCAGAGCGTTCTAAGTCCGTAAGTAGCGTAGCCGGTTCAATATCATCCTCTGGTAAATTTGCTAACTGTGCCAAGAGTTGTTGAATTGTCTCAATCGCTAAATTAGAAGCTACATTACCTCCTTCATGTCCGCCAATTCCATCACAAACAATAGTTAAAGCTGACTTTGATGGTGGTTTGGAGATAGTAGTACCACTTTGGGGGTAACAAGCATCTTCATTGCGTTGGCGGCTAGGCCCAGTGTCCGTCAGCGCGAACACTTTGATGGTAGGCTTGTGAAATTCAGTAGCGCCAGTTAATCCCCGATCTAAAATAGCGGTTAACTGTTCGCTTGAATGTATTTCCCCCGCAATCAACAAACTACATACCTCACCCATAAAATCGCGAATCGCCGGTTTTGCTTGTGGGAGTAACTCTTGTTGCCAAAATTCTCCGGCATCGCACAAGGTTGGTTTAATTTCGCCATCAGATTTTAATTCTAATAAACGGACTATGGAACCTTCTGCTCGGATTAAATTTTTTGCAAGTAAGCTAGAAGCAACACCTACACTAGCCAAAGGTTGCCATAATTGAGCTATTTGCCACATCCAATTGAGCTGTCGCAGGGAAGTTGCCCCCTTCCAAGCAGCAGACATTGTACCACACAATTGCACTTTCGTCGGCGTTTCATTGAGGATGAGCGGGGGCTTTTCTAAAAGTAATATTTCTGTAGGGTTCGGGGTATCCACAGACAGTATTCCGTAAACTTGAGGAACATGTAAGCGATAGGGAATTAATCTTAAATAGGATTTGATATCATCTAACTTTTGTTGTTCAGGTATTTGTGGCAGAAGCCCAGGTTTAGTATCGAATAAAACATTATCTTCAATAATTAAATAACGCTCTTGTAATAGTTCCCCAGAATTACCCAGAATCGAATTATCCGCCACAGCCCAGAGAAAACGCTTGGGTAGAGGTGTGGAACATCGCTGGCAAAACTTGTGGGTAAGGGGGTTAGCAGCTTGACAAAGTTGATTTGGACAGTAGAGCGTTGCCGCGTCATTTTCCATAGTTTCCCACCGAGAAGGCGATTGGCAAGTTATTCTTTATTCATAGATAACGGCTAGAGTTGCTGTTCGCGTTCATAATGTAAACTTGATTATGGAACCCCAGTTCTTTTAGGTCTGGAAACACGATACAGCAACTTTAATTGCCGTTGGCAGTGCCGGTTTTTAACGGTATAACCCATCAGGAACCGGCAGAACCTGTTTAAGTCCCCCAGAAGGCAATTTTAAATCGCTTGAGCAGGCTTTCAAACAAGTTAACTGTTGTTATCTGCGGCATTTGGGTTGGGAATAAGCCAGGGCTAGGATGGAACCTAAAAAAATGAGCAAGCTTTTTGTGTTCGCGAAGCGTTTCCGAAGGAAATAAAATGCCGCTTTTCTAACAAATTAATTGTTTACGTCCGCCTGGCCATTTTTTTTGCAGAAATTGTAACCCCTCGCCTACCGCCATCAAGATGCCCGATCTTGCCGCGTCTTAGTAGAAAGACTTGTAGATAAACCTTGCTGGGGAAGTACTTGGCACTACGTGCCAGATAGCGGCTTGTCACCTCTTTAGCTTAAGTCCTACTCCTCAAGCCCCCCGATTAAAATCGTGGATCAGTGACATAAATCGATATTTTCTATTTTGACTCCGGATTCCATAACAGACACAAGATTACGTAGTATAGCAGTTTAGAAATCTGGGCAGTTAATTAGCTATGATACGTCTTTTAAGGAAAGTATATAAAAAATTACCACCTCTGGCGTGATACTCATACTATTTTGTAAGCAGGTAGACTCCCCGCAAAGAGTTTTGCCATACACTTTATTGAATATTATTGTTTTATTGATTATCTGTTTTCTACATATATTCCTACTTTACAAATCATTAAGAATCATTTATTCAGTATTTCTACTTAGTTTTATTGTCAGATACTTTAAAGTGAATTCTTCGACTGCCATTAGTAAGTTTAAAGTGTTGCAAGTTTAAAGTTAAGTATCTAGCAATCTTATTATTTATTTTTTCTGCGGGGAGTACGTGCCCTCAAAGAAAGCTATAAAACAGGCAATATACTTTAGCTTATTTGTACTTGTAAAATAAAGATAATCATTAACAATACTATTCATACATAGTTACTAAAAATACTTTATTTTTAAATATAAGGTAAATGTACTTAAAAAAATCGGCTAAAAAATATTTTTCTATATAACTTCTGCTACATATTGAAATTATGTTGCATGGAATTATCATTTTTGGGATACTCAATTTAGATTAAAATCGAACTATTTATCTCTAGGTCAAAAGTATAAAAATTTCAATAAACACAGAGAATAAGGCAACCCCGAAGTGATGCCTTAAGCACTAATTTGGACTATTTTTGGGCGACAAGCTGAATTACTTATGGGAGGTTCGATTTTGTTGCCACCCAAATTCTTATCAGGTTGGCTGAGATTTTAAGCAACAGTAGCAGCCTCAGACAAAGCTTATACGAAACTTACACAAAGCTTACATAAGCTTTGTGTAATAAAGATTTGTCCTTGCTGTTAGAGCATTTTTACACCTATGGGAGCAACTCCTCAGACAGTGATCCGAGTCTTTCTATTGTTGAGTTTTTTTGCAAAAATGAAAGTGGGGTCACAGTTGCTCTAAGAGGCTTGGCAAGAATAATCTGCACCGAACTCTACTTCTGGCTTACCTAACTTCTTGCTTCAAGAGTCGATGGAAGCATTTACTGCCAGTTTGAAACAGTTCCTAAACTGCGATTATTTGCCTTTGCTATCTTTATAAATTTTTTATGAAATAAATAGTTTATAAAGAGCAATTCTACACCTAACCATTCACAGCAACTCTAGGAAGTCCCATACTATAGTTTGTGACTCTTGCACAAAGGTTGTAGCTAATCTGGCTTTCCTGTAGAAGCGAACATACAAAATGTTCTAAATCTGAGCCAATACGACGCAGGTTGTAGTCCGTTAAATCTTGACCACTATTAGCTTCTACTAATTCATCAAATTTCCGATATACAAGCTGTAGAGTGTCTTCACTCCAAGTGAATTCATTATCTGGGTCAATATCTAAGGTTAAGACCTGATTGCTAGGAACCAATTCGCCATCCTCAACTTCTGCCGCAAAAATACGGATATGGCGAGTTGTGGATTTGAGCAGCATCTGGTTATCCATAGGAGGCTTTTGTTCAATTAACGTTAAGTAACACTCCAATCATTGTAAACTCTAAATTCCTGCTTGAAACCTCAATAATAAAGCAAAACGATCTTCCGACTCGCAAACAAAATTTGATTATACAAAGGCCACCACCATAATTGCGGCCCTACTGGTTTATCAACCACTAACAGACTGGGATAATGCAATATATTTCAACAATAAGCCTGTCATAGATCCAAGGTAATGGTTCCAAGATTTTCACAAATAGCAAATAAACTTGCCTTGATTATTTAAATTTAAACCTTTCTGCCGTGTTTTTATTAATCTGGGAACTACAAATTTATCATAACGGTCAGTCTGGTAAGCTTGAATCGCAATCAACATGCAATAACCTATATAAAAGTCCTATTCAGAATACAGAAGAAAGCTAGTGGTGCTAATTGATGCTCGAATACTTAATTCACTCGTAAAAAATTTCCGATGAATTCCCAATTGTGTTTTTTTCATAAATAAAACATACATCTAGTAATTTTACGGAATTGCTAAACAACAACCCTAGGTTATAGTCTAATAAAATGATTTCAGCGTTTTTACTTACGTAGTATTGCTCTTATTTTTGTTAAAACTAAAACTGTTATTGACGTGGAGAAAACTTTGATGTAAAAACCTTTAAAAAGCTCTAGCAAGTTCTTACAGAAACTTCATTGTATAGAAGTTTAAAAACTGAATAATAGTTTATGGTTTGCTAGAACTGTTACTGGTGCATGAACATAAAATTATAGACAATCAAAGTCTAGCTATTAACCATCGACCCTGGGAGTGAAATGCAATACAAATAAAATGGATGATTTTTCTTCTTGCAAAGTCAAACACTACTTTCGATTTCAAACAAAATATAAAGAACTTTTGCTTGAGATAAAACTCCTCACCCCTATGACCACCGAGTAAAGGAATCCTAACAACTATGAACTCGAAAGCATTACCACGCCAAATAAACAATGTCGAAGTAGGTGTTTATGAGTGCGAAATAAATCTCAAATTTCGACTAATTGAGGAAAAGAGTTTATTGGGCGATCGCGAACAACTGTTACAGGTGCTGCTGGATGCATTAACCGAAGGTTCTGACGACTTTTTGGAGATGTTACAGCAGGCTGTGAAGGTTCATGAGACAACAGAGTTAAAAGCCTCGCCGCAAATGCGACGACAGCTAATGCGGCTGCGTAACTCTAACGAAATGAACCAATAGCTAACACAGCCCGTTTGAAGTCGCGGCAGATTGTGTAGCGAAGAAAGAGAGAGTTTGGTAAATTTTTAAGTTTGAATCCGGAACTTAATTTTTTTCCACAACAAGTAAAATGGTATTACTCAAGCCTAAAGTTCGCAAAGCTGGGTTTTGCCCCCTATTCTCGAAACGCCACAAGAAGTGCGTCTACCCGGCATCTACACAGGTTTATGACGGGGTTGCGTCTACAGTAACCCTTACTGAAGCGTGAAAGTATTAAATGGAAGTAATTGGGTGCCTACTAATCAGCATTCTCGCCTTTCTTCAAGGCAGGATTACGGTCTACAAAGAATATTGAGATACCAGGGAAGAAGATATTTGATAAATTTACACCACCGTTTTGTAGTATTCGTACCCTCCTTTAAGAAGGCATACGAATAGGATAGGCTTTTTCACTACCTAGATTACCTCTAAAAGCATTTGACATTTTTGCTACTGTATTACTCAAGTACGATAAGTTATTCCTCATAGTTCCCTAATTAACTGTACCTAGAGTTGAGATAGAAGCAATGCGTGGGATGGATCGGCAAGAGTCAACCTTTCTCCCATGCATACTTTAAACAATTAAAAAAATCACTATGTCTTTTTCATAAGTATTATAGACTACAAGTACAAAAAATTGTTTCTATTCAATCGGTTGAATTTGTAACTTCGTCTTTATCGGTTTAAAAGTGTCTCTATAACTTATATTCGCTCATAGGTTGCATAAACTGTATCAGTCAATCTGCTAATTAACTACTTAATGATTACTTATATGTTTATACCTGTAAATACGAGTAATTACTTAAAAAAGTACAGATTTATCCTGAAGTTACCTCGGAATAAAATTTAGGGAAATAAGAAATTTCAATAGTATCAATTAGCTAAACCATGTTCCAAAGCGAATCGAACTAATTCAGTACGGCTATTTGTGCCAGTTTTGCTAAACAAACGGCTAACGTATTTTTCTACATTGCGAACGCTTGTATCTAAACGGCGAGCAATTTCTTTATTCATTAATCCTTCAGCAACCAAATTTAAAACGCTTTGTTCTCTAGGAGTCAAATCAATATTGAAAGGTGGGCTACTTTGAGCTATAGCAGTTTTTTGAGTCAATAGCGCCTTTATTTGAGCAATTTGAGAGGCTAATTCGGCTAAGTCGGGGGTTTCTCCTTCCTCTACACCAGAACTTGTTTTAGCGGCGCGACGAGCAAGCAAGTTTTCTACGATTGCTACTAACTCATCTGGATCGAAGGGTTTGGGTAAATAGGCATCAACACCAGCTTGGTAACCTTGAATGCGATCACCAGTCATACCTTTTGCAGTTAAAAAGATTACTGGTAATGTTTGAAAACGAGTATCATCCCGGAGTTGCTTGAGAAATTGATAACCATCGACTTGAGGCATCATAATATCGGAGATTACCAAATCTGGTGTATTTTGCTGCATCCATTCCCAAGCATCACGGGCGTTACTGGAAACTTGAACGTTAAAATTACTCGCTTCTAAGTAATCTTTTACGGCTTCGCGCAATCCGGGTTCATCATCTACCAGTAACAGTTGTGCTGTCATTTCAATTGTCCTGCATTGTAGTTTTTTCCAATTTAGCGAAATTTGGTGACAATTTACCGTAGGCTTCTAGTTTTACCTTACCCTGATTGATGGGTATACAAGGGGATAGGGAGATGGGAAGACAAGGAGAAATTTAAACTCCATCCCCAATGCCCAATGCCTCATGCCCTATGCCCCATGCCCTTTCGGCCCAATTACAGCCATTCAATTTTCTCTGCTTGAGAAGGTAATTGTGCTTGCTTTTGTCCTAAATAACGCGCCCTGGCAGTTAATAAGCCAATTGGTGTGTTTAGTAGGTCTAAAAGGCTTGCTTTACCCAATATTGCTTTTATACTAGTTTTAGGCAATTCCTTAAGCAGCCAACGGAAGAAGCCATAGTAGCATTCATTAAGTGTTATCTCACGCATCAATTCTACGCCGTGCAGTTGGTGTAGATACCGATTTGAACGGCCATAACGTCGCCATTGACTTTTTAGTTCTTTTAATGTACTTCTATGACGATGTTGGACAATTGCTTGGGGTGCAAATTCTAAACTTCCAATCTCAAGCTGTAAAATTCGCCAACATATATCGGCATCGCCCCCACTTGTTAAATAGGGACGAAATAATCCTGCTTTTTCAAAAGCTAAGGGACGAATTGCTAAATTTGCAGTTTGTCCGTAAGCACAAAATTTATTCGCTAATGTATGTTTTTGTGATAAAGTTTCTTGTCTATCTGCGTATTGTTCTAATAAGCTATTACCAGGTAAAGCCGTAATTTCACCAGCTACAATTACTACGTTTGGATTGACAAAAGGCTGAATTAATGATTTTAACCACTCTGGCTGGGGACGACAATCAGCATCGGTAAAAGCAATAATTTCGCCTTTGGCTTCCCGAATACCTTTGTTCCGTGCGGCGTAAGAACTTTGAATTTCGTTTTCGCTCAAAGCACGAATTTGAATTGGGCTATTTAAGACAGCAAGTTTTAATAATTCTGAAGTACTATCGCTACTGTTATTGTCTACCAATAAATATTCTACTCGCTCTTTTGGATAGGTTTGAGCTAATAGACAATTAATTAATTCTGGAAAATCTGCCGCACCGTTATAAATAGGAAGCACTACCGATACCTTGGGTTGAAAGGTATTGGTGCTGCTTGTCTTAAATGACTCGTTATTCATAAATTCGAGATTTTTGATTAAGAATTACTGATTTAATGGTTTTTAATATTAACCATTTCGTTTTCAGTATTCCCAATTCAAAAACTATTATCTATGAATAATCTGAATAATCTAAGTAAATATATGAATTATTGTAAATATAGAAACTTAGGAATGGCCGCAACTGACAGGTTTTTCTTGTAGGGTGCGTGACACAACGAGTTAATTTGAAGGTGTTGATAAGGCTTTTAGTGTCACGCACCACCCATGTATTGTGACTAATGAAATATGAAAGTTTGAATTTAACAACAACCAAGGACCAATTTTATCATCTTGGTAAAATCCCAGTGTTGTGGGTAAATTAATCCTTGATAAAAAAAATCACCGTTGGTAGCGGATTAACCCACCACCAACGTCATTTGGCGTTATCAGTTATCAGTTATCAATTACCCGGCGATGAATTTCGAGGGGCTTGAAAATAAGGAAAATTTTTTTTCTTTCCACGGATAAATCCGGGGGCTTGTATCCTGTTTATTTTTTGGTCACTAAAATTAATAAATCATAACTAATAACTATTTAAGGCTTCGGGAACTGCTTTATCTTTACGAGAAAATTGGTTTTGGGAAGGAGATGCAAAGTAGTTGTTTGATAAAATCGAGAGGGCACGGGCATAATGAGGATCTTGACTTGTTCCCAACAGTCTTGGATCCGCAGCAAGCTGACGTTGCTGTGATGCAGTTAAATCAATTTCTATATCGGGTGTAATTCCCTTTTTGTTGATATCTGTTCCTTTAGGAGTATAGTAATGAGCAATAGTGATTGCCACACCAGAACCATCTGCTAGTTCGTGGACTGATTGTACTAATGCTTTACCAAAAGTTTTTGAGCCAATTACCGTTGCTCGTTTATTATCCTTAAGTGCGCCTGTAAGAATTTCACTCGCACTAGCTGAATTACCATCTACTAACACTACCATTGGGCGATTTGTCAAAGCTGTGCTGTTGGCTTTTGTCAATTCGCTGCCGCCTTTGCGATCTTCCGTGCGAACAATTGCACCTTTGTCAAGCCACATCCGAGCGATTTCAATGCTTGCATTTAATAAACCACCAGGATTTCCTCGTAAATCTAACACAAATCCGTCAACCTTACTCGCATTTAATTTACGGATAGCTCGCTGCATTTGTTCTGCTGCGTGAGAACTAAATTCTTGCAAGCGGATATAGCCAACCTGGCGATTACCTTCTTTTTTAAGGGTATAGCGCACTGTTGGTACTTCAATAGTGGCTCGGGTTAGTTTGACATTAAATGCTCTTTTATTACGTCTTCCCAGGCGCAAATTAATGGACGTACCCACTTTGCCTCGAATTAACTTTGAGGCATCCTCTATTTTCATGTTTTTAGTGGATTTTCCGTTAATAGCCAAAATTACATCGCCTGCTTTAATACCCGCCTTCAATGCTGGAGAATTTTCTAAAGCTTCTACAACTGTTAAAAGTTTGGTTTGTTGATTTATCTCCATGCGAATACCAATCCCAGAAACTTCCCCAGAAGTCTGAGAAGTAAGAGCTTGGTATTCTTTGGGATCCATAAAACGAGTGTATGGATCTCCCAATCTTTTCAAAGCTCGGCGAACGGCAGTATAAGCTTGTTCTCGAGAAGTATAATTTTTGGTTAACAAGATCTTCCTAGTGGCTAACCAATCTTGGTTGTTAAATGATCCGTCCACATACTCGCGGTTCACTAATTGCCATACTTGGTCAACAATCGCTTTCGGGCTATCCTGTAGAGCAGCATTCACTTGACCACACCAAACTGGACCAAATACTGACATTGCTGCTGTAGTCGCTATTGTTCCACCAATAAAAGCCGATTGCAGCGGCGAGCAACGTTTCGCTGATTGTTTCATTTATATTTGCACGAATGATTGTGTTTTTGACAGTTTAGCAATCAGGTAATTCAGAAACTGATAAGTTTTGCTCCACCGAAATCTGTTTTCTTGATACTGACTGGGTGAATTTTTTCTCAAAACACGCTTGTTAGCTCAGTGTGGGGTTTATTGACTTATTCAATTTCCGACACAAGCTTAATTCATTCTTGTACCACTTTCATCAGTGTCATACTAGCACCCGATTTTACTTGCTTTAATAGAAATTATCACTTAGCTATATTAGTTACGTTCATTCTAAACTTTGCTCAAGTTACAACAGACTATTTTATTCGGGTTTACTATGAATCGTAAAGTAAAAAATGATAGATTTTCTCAAGACAGAAGTCAATTAAAAAAACAGTGGCGTTTTTTACAAAAGTTTACGATTGGTTTTAGCCTATTAATTGCTATTTGGTTAATTATTACTACTATAAATGTATTTTTTGCATCTTCTAAGCCTATAGATGTCTTTTTCGTTTTGGGTGGTAGTATCAAGCGAGAAATGTACGTTGCCGAGCTAGCACAAAAATACCCGCAAATCCCAATTTTAATTTCTAGCGGTTCTAAAGACCCTTGTATTTGGCTAATTTTTCAACGGCAAACTGCACCGATGCAGAATGTTTGGCTAGAAAAATGTGCCGATTCTACTTTTGAGAACTTTTACTATAATATTCCAATTTTGCGGAAATGGGGTGTGCATAAGGTGAAACTAATTACTTCTAGCACACATTTACCACGAGCCAAATGGATGGCACAAATACTTTTAGGCGCTCATCGAATGTGGGTAGAACCTGACATCATTTTTGAAGAAGGCGTTCCAGGAAATCGCGAATATTGGTGGAAAACTGGTTTAGATGTTACCCGTAGCATATTTTGGGCTGGTTTTAGTCAATTTATCCAACCACAATGTTCTAACATCACACAACTAAGTAAAGTTAATTTACAAGAATGGGAAATTCGCGGTTTCTCATGCGAACGTCAAGGAAATTTAAACATTAGCAATTAGTTATTAGTTATTAGTTGTTAGTTGTTATATCAAGTTCGGCTGAATACTTGTTACTCATTACTCATTACTCATTACTCATTACTCAGATCAAATATGATAACTGTTTAACCAGACATGATATTATCTACTAGCAGTTAAATTTTTAACTGGTGATTGATAATTGATAATTGATAATTGATAGAGGTACTTCGTTAAAATAATTTTTTTGAAATTCTTCTTCTCGTACTGCTGCGATAAAATTTTCAATTTTTACTTCTAAGTTAGGAGTATTTGTATTACTTTCTTGGGCGAATATTAAATAATTATCTTGTGATTGGATTGTAAAACCTAAAGATTTTAATGCTTGAAAACCTAAATGCAATGTTTGATTACTGATAGATAGTTTTTCTAAAATTTGTGTGCGGGTTGCTGCTTGATTTGTACGACACAAATATTTGGCTATTCCTACAAGCTTAATCCAAATTTCTTCCGGTGGTTGGGGTGATGGTTTTGACCATCCTAATGCTAGGGATTGCTGTTTATAAAAGGAACGTCTTAACCATACTCGCAAATCATCCCAACGAGTCGGACATTCTTTAACGATAAGGGGAGAGCCAGATAATGATGGATAATTGTTTGGGGAAAGATTGCGCCAGTCTAAAATCAATGACCAATCTTGTGATACTCGATTTATGGTATTTTCGGCAGCACGTACTGCCATCAGTCGAATTTCGTAACGTCTTTTAAAACTATTGTAGTCTAGTTCAACTATACAATCGCATTTGCCAGGTGGTAATTCATCTTTATAATGTCCCCACCAGATGCCAGGAAAAGGATTTTTGGTAGAGTCGTCGCGGATATCAAATTCTGTTTTGATATATTGAATTTTTTTTCCTCGGGTATCTTGTTGATTGCGATGCCAAGTATTTTCAAACCAACAGTTTTTTATCAACAGTTTCGGTACTGGATTTCCCATTCCACAAGGTTCGAGTAGCTTTAATTCTAAAAATAATTCTTTGCCTAAGTCTGCTACAGTAAGGATTAAGTCTGCTTCTACTGTAGGTGTTGGTATTATACCTCCAGTTATTTGGCGCAATTGTTGATTAATTGCTTCTGTAAATAAAGGAATATTTTCTACTGGAATACTCAAACCTGCTGCAAAAGGATGTCCCCCAAAACGATGCAGTAAATGTGCTTGGTGCTTGACTAATTGATATAAATCAATTGAATTAACCGAACGTGCCGAACCCCTTGCTAAAGAAAGAGATGGGGAGATGGGGGGATGGGGAGATGGGGTGTCCCCTTGTCTCCTTGTCTCCTTGTCTCCTTGTCCCCTTGTCCCCTTGTCCCCTTCTATCTCAGTACTCAATAAAATTGTCGGTCTTCCTGTATCTTGTGCTACTTGTCCTGCGACTAATCCTAAAACGCCTACTGCCCATTGAGGGTCTGTAAGGACTATGACAGTGGTGGTTGATAAGTCTATTTGGGAAAGCTTTTGAGCTACTTGGCTGGCTACGTCTTTTTGCAAAGATTTACGACGAGAGTTTGCCAGTTCGGTTGCTTCCGCTAGTTTGTAAACCCGCTTTTGGTCGCTGCTAGTGAGTAATTCTACGCAAAAACTAGCATCTCCTTGAATGCGACTGACAGCATTGATTCTTGGTCCTAAACCGAAAGAAATGTCTGTAGGGCGATCGCCATTCTTCTGACATAATTCTAGCAGTCTTCCTACTCCCGGTCTTCTTCTTGCTGCTGGTGGTTTTTTAAAGTCTTGTTGCAGTTTTTCAATTCCAAGTTGTGCTAAATAACGACAATCTCCGCTTAACTGTACTAAGTCGGCAATTAATCCTATTGCGACTAAGTCTAATAAGTCTTCTAATGGCTGTTGGGGTATTTTTGACGAACTGATGTAAAGAGCTTCTACTAATTTGTATGCTACTGCCACCCCGGAAAGATGATATAGTTGATGGGATTCGGGTAAATTTCGGGGATTTACGATTGCGGTTACGGGTGGACGTTCCGGGAGTAATGTGTGATGGTCCGTAACAATAATATCTATATTTAAGCTATTCGCGTAAGTAATTTCCTCAATATTTGTACTGCCAGTGTCACAAGTCACGATTAGCTGACATCCTTGGTTTTTAAGCTTATCAATACCTGGAATATTTAATCCGTGGGATTCTGTTAAACGATTGGGAATGTAGTAATTTAACTGGGTATATTGGGTAAAAAACTGTCCCAAGCCATCCCACAACACGGCTGTAGAAGTGATGCCGTCAGCGTCGAAATCTCCCCAAATTGTCACTTTTTCATTGTTATTTTGAGCCTGTTGTAACCTTTCCACCGCTAGGTACATTTCTTGTTCAAACTCAAAGGGACTTGCTGGTTGATAAGTTTGGGGATTAATATGATTTTCTAGCTGAGTTTTATCTCTAATTCCTCGTTGCCATAACAATTGCGCTGCAAAATTTCCTTTTGAGGTAGATACATGTTGCTTTACTAGTTCTAAAAACCATTTAGGCGGTTGTTCTGTTGATGCAACAATCCACTGTTGTTCGGACATGATAGTATGTTGGAATTTTGGATTTTGGATTTTGCTTCGTTAAAGATTAAATTAATATTTAGGTGGGAGCATGATTAATATCATGTCCGGTTAAAAAGTTATCATATTTGATCTGAGTAAGAACTAATAACTAACGAGTAACGAGTAACGAGTAACGAGTAACAACTAAAAACTAACAACTAACAACTAACAATTAATAACTAACAACTAAAAACTAACAATTAATAACTAAAAACTAACAATTAATAACTAAAAACTAACAATTAATAACTAAAAACTAACAATTAACAACTAACAACTAACAACTAAGCTGTATCAATCTTCCATTGTTACTTCTTGAATGTTAGCTAAGTTTATTAGGCTAGTATTCACTCCAAGTAAGTCTTGAGACGATTTCTGTTCAGAAGCAATAAATACTCTTTGACAGCGATAAGCATACTGACATTTTTGACAAATTTTGCTACCTTCGGAAACTTGAGCAAATTGTTCTCCTTGTTGATAAGCTTGTAGCCATTTAGTTAGCTTCTTTAAATGTTGATGGAGTTTTTTTTCGGTTTGCTCATGCTGGAGAGAATTATAATTAAATTTAATTATGTGAGGTTTATTTTCCGATTGTACAAACCAATAAGTCATCGAAATATTTTCCGGTGGATAATCACTAGTTGCGGCTAATATGTACATATAAAGACGTGTCTGCCAATTGTATTGCAGCTTACGTTTATTTTCCGGTTTGGGATAAGTTTTCCAGTCAACAATCACTGCTTGTTGTTTATCGGCAATTAATAAGTCATAAATAGCCGTAAGCAGATAGTTTTGTACTTGTAATGTCCGGTAATGTTCACTTTCGCGAAAGGTTTCGCCATCGACAGTAGGAGTTAGAATGTCCGGTGCCGCCTTAGCAAAAGCCTTCATCCAACTTTGTAATTGTAATTTATTTTCATCTTTGTCATTATCATCATCGATTTCCAAAAATTTACCAATTTTCAAACCCATTTCTCGTTGTTGCATCAGTAAATGAAAGCGACTTCCCTGCAACAGCTTTTCTTCATTTTCTGGGTTTTGAGGGGCATGAAGTTGTTCTAAATAAGTATGTTGAAATTGACGGGGACAACGTTGTAATAGGTTAAGTTGTCCTTGAGAAAGTCGTAATAATTGACTTTGTGTAGAATTTGCTATGGACATCATGATTACAGCTTAGCAAGATTTTTAGTTTTTCATGCTTTAAATTATGTATGTTAGAAAAATATTTAGGACTGAGGAAATTGTGACAATAGCTGGTTGGTGCCCTACCCTCATTCTCTGATTTTTACCTTGAAATTTAGTCAAAATGTCACACAACCTACAATAAAAAATTTCCCAGTTGGGTATGTCCTATTATTGGAAAATAATATCTAAGAAAATATTTAAAAAGTATGGTTTTTAATGCAATTTTCTATTATCTGCCCTTCCTAACTCAATTGGCTTACTATCGGGGAATCTGCTTTATAACAGTAGCTTATAAACCCTAGTCAACTCTTAACTATATGAGAATTATCTAAATTAAAAATATTTATTCCTAAGTAAAAATATCTAATAAAAATATTTAATAAATATTAGCTAATTACTCATGCTTTGGATATAGTATAAGTTTTTTACTATACTTAAAATTGATCATTTAGTTAATCAAAAGTAAATATTATGCTTGTTAATAATTGGCGGTTTACCAGTGAATCATGTTATAAAAACGTGACGTTATAAGGTTGATGTCATGAAAATGTCAGTTCGTCGCATTTGCTTTATTTTAGTTGCATTGGTTGGAATTCAATCTTCAAAAGCAAGGACTTATCAACATGATTTTGAAGAAGTAAAATTTAAAAGAGGAGAAATCTGGAAGATTTTAGAAACTTGTTGCGAACATTCTTATAAACATTCAACTGCTAAGTCTTATAAAGGAAGACAATCTGCTAAATTTGAATTGCGACGTTATGATAAAGATGTTCATGAAAGCAAGCGTTCCGAAATTGCCACACATATAGAAAAACCTTCGGGTGATAATTGGTATCGCTTTAAAATGTTTATCCCAAATGATTGGAAAACTGATCCAAACTCATTTGAAATTATTACTCAATGGCACGGCTATCCTGACTTTAATAAAGGCGAAACTTGGCGAAGTCCACCTTTATCTATGGGTATTCAAGGTAATAAAATTACCATACAAAACCAATGGGATTCTAAAGAAGTAACTAGAAATAATACTCCAGAAGGTAAGTCTGTTTTATGGGAAGGAAATTTAGATGATTTGAAAGGTAAATGGGTAGATTGGACTTTTCATGTTAAATGGTCTTATGTTAAAAATGGCATAATAGAGGTTTGGAGAGACAAGAAAAAAATTATCAGCCATAAAGGTGCCAATTCTTATAACGATGAAAACGGTGTTTATCTGAAGATTGGCATATATAAACCCGATTGGAAACACAGTCCCCACAAATCTGTTGTAGATTCTCGAACTATTTATTTTGATGATGTAGAAATTGGCTATGGGCAGAAGATTCCTGGCTATTAAGTCGGAAACTTCAGGATAGGGAGACAAAGAGATGAGGAGATGGGGGTAACACCGGAGTTAGGAGTTGATAGTAATAATTTTTACATGAATACCTTTCTCTGTTCCCTGTTCTCTGTTCTCTGTTGCTTATTCCTGTAAAAAGCAAAATAAAAAGGTAAAAGGTAAAAGGAGCAAGTTTAGCTTTGTTCCTTTTCCTTTTCCTTTATTCGTACCTGATGCTTATTTCATATTAGCTCGTGCATCACGCACTGCGGCAAAGAAAAACAAGGCTGTCAGCGGAATGCTAATTCCTAAAATGATTGCGGTATTTTGCGTACCTAAATCGGGTTGTCCCGAAGTTAGTTCAAAAATACTGCCGACTGCTGCAATTGCAGCAACGCAAGAACCAAGTAAAAACAAACCGCTGATTGGAGTCATCGTATTCATAAAATTTCCCCCCTATACTATTGATTTTACAGCTTGATGGGAAAAACCATTTTTTGATAACTCTTGTGTCAAAACCAGACTATTTTCTACTCTATCAACGAATACTACCCCGTTTAGATGATCCATCTCATGTTGGATACAACGTCCGAGTAAATCGCCAGCTTTTAAGGTTTGAGGACGACCATTTTCATCTTTGTAAGCAATTTCTACCATTTCCGGACGTTTGACATCCAAATAAACACCCGGAATACTTAGACATCCTTCTTGGCCTAAGCAGATGTTACCATAAGTTTTTTTTATAGTAGGGTTAATCAAAATTAATGGGGGATTTGCTGCATTATCTGGTTCAATATCTATAACGATAAGTTGTTTATGAATTCCCACTTGGGGTGCAGCTAAACCAATGCCGTCACTGCTGTACATAGTTTGCAACATTTCCCGTACTAATTGACGAAGTTGATCGTCTACTTTTGATATACGCTTCGCAGGTTGTCTTAAAACCTTATCCCCCAAGTAATGAAGTTCCAAGGGCGGATTTTTTAACTTTTTTTTCTCAACAGCGATCGCAGAGGGCATAGTATTTTAACTCACAAATATCAACGTGAAATGATTCCGCTTTATTTCATCTTAGCAACTAGGCGGATGGAGAGATGGCGGCCAATACGGTTCGGTTAAGATATTAATCTGTTGAGACAAGCAGGGGGAGCAGGGGGAGCAAGGGGAGAGAAAACTAGCCTAAGAGGGCTTATCCTAACTTGCAGACGGGGGATAATTAAATTGCTTTAACTGTCTTCCGATGATTTGCTGTCTCAATTTTTTGTGGTAGTTTAATCACGGCTAGTATTTGTGGTTTTTCTATTTTTGTGGGAAAATACTGACTATTATTTTCAACTCTATTCCTCTGTTGCCAGTTAGCAGCCCATTATCCATCTCCAATTTTCCATTCCCTTTTAATCAAATTCTTATTTGCTAACTGATATGTCAGTTGCTATAATTTGAAACTTTCAACAAAGGATTTATACACTTGTTGAACTCGCCCTCTTTAAAACTTGCTTCCCAATTAGCAGGTAAACGATGGGGATTTGGATCTTCCGGAGTCGGTACCCGTAAAAATATATAATCGCAATTTACGGGATATAGTTTAGTTTGTAAAGTTATAGTCCAATCTTCTACATATGCTCCCGTTAGATTCGCGCTTCTTAAATCCGCTTTGTCTAACTGCGATCGCACTAGTTTAGCCCTGGAAATATCGGCATTTTGTAGGTTGACTTCACTCAGGTTTGCTCCAACGAAGCTGGCATCTTTAAGGTTTGCTCCTTGTAAATTTATTCCTCGTAAGTCCCAACCGTCAAATATTTGATTTTGTAAATTTTTATTGACAACTAACTCTCGCATCTGATCGTTTTCCAGATAAGTTGTACTGACTGCTGCTAAATGGACTTGTTTGATTTCAAACCAGTTGGTGCGTTTAACTTTGGCTTTGGTAAAATCAGCGCTTTTGAGTTTGGCTTCGGTAAAATCAGCATCTGTTAAATCGGCATTACGAAAACTAGTTCCATATTTTGTGGTTAGGGAAATCGCCATTTTACGGACAAAATTCTGCTTTTTATCTTCAAAGATGGCACAACAGCCGACATAAGCAGACAAAATTACTAGTACTACCGATACGACACCAGCTACTATCCCCGCTACGGGATTTACCATCATCGCATAAACTGATATAGCACCAGCTAACAATCCCGCAACCATTACGGTAACTGTAACTGCCAAAGTTCCTGCGATCGCTCCAGTAACGGCTGCTGTAATTGTAACAATTACGGCTCCTACCGCAGTGACGATGACTGCTACTGTTCCTGTCGCTATTAGGGCGACTATTGGTGCAATTTCCATAGCGTCGCTAGTAGCCGCTAATCCAGTCCAAACAACGGCTATGAATCCAGCCCAAGCTAGTGCTGTTACTACTGCTAAGGCTATTGCTACGGCTAAAAACCCACAAGCAGCCAATACTCCTTTACGGATGCTCAACAGAAAAAATACTAACAGAATAATTAAACAAGAAACACCGACATAAAGATGGGAGCGGGCACTATTAATCAAAATAAATCCCACCAAAGAACCGCCAACAGCCGAAATACAGCCAGATAGCCCCGATAGTGTTAAGGAAACAAAAAATATCATAATTGCCCAACGGCGTTGCAAACCAGTTTTTGTGTGACTGAAGTTTGCACCTCTGAGAATGGCATTAGTGAAGTCGGCACCGCGAATGTCAGAATAAGAGAAATCTACACCTGTTAAATCTTGTCCTTTAAATGATTTTCCTCTGAGTTTTGCACGACAGTATTCTTGAGGCATTTTCAATTACACGTCAAATTGGGACGTATTTTTTTACTAAATTATATTTGAGAGACACTTATTAAACGATCCGCTTAGAATCCTACCACAGATACTTTTTCTTGAGTTAATAGTATTGGAATAAGTTCCTAAACAGTTACAAACCCGCACTATTGCGTAGAGACGTTCTACTTACGAATCTTTACAATAAATTATTCAAAATTTTATATTCTTAGCAAGGTAAACCGTGTTCAAATTCCTCACTAAGTTAGATTACCTACTCAAAGAAACTTTTTTAGGTTTGTATCGAGGTGGCTGGATGAATTGGGCAGCTGTAAGTACTGTGGCTGTGCTTCTATTTTTATTTGGTATTAGTTTACAAACTTCTTGGCAAGTAGAAAAACTACTCAATCAATTTGGCTCTCAATTAGAGGTATCGGTATATCTCGAACCTTTCTCACGTGGGGAAAGTATTGAAACCTTGGTAGCAAAAATGCCACAAGTCGCCACAATCACAACTATTACTAAAGAACAAGCTTGGACGGAATTAGTCAAGGAAATGGGAATCTCCGATATTGAAGGCGCTACTCAACAATTAGATGGAAATCCTTTGGTAGATGAAATTAAGGTAAAGGCAATAAATTCTCAAGTAGTACCAGATTTAGCGACTCAATTAGCCAAACTACCAACAGTCGATACAGTACAATATGTCGATGAAGCTGTCAGACGTATCGCTCAATTACATCAAGGTTTAAATTGGGTGACGGTGACAATAAACTTAATTTTGACATTAACAGCAGTTGCCGTCACCAGTATTACCATTCGTCTTGTACTTATAGCGCGACGGCGAGAAATAGAAATTATGCAGTTGGTAGGTGCAACTTCTACTTGGATTTATCTACCGTTTATATTACAAGGAATCACATGTGGAATAGTTGGTGGTGCCCTTGCTTGGAGTTTTATTAGTCTTATTCAACAGTTTTTGAATCAGATACTAGTCAATCAACCCGAATTTATTCAATTTCTTAGCAACGGTTTACAATTGACCTCTTTACAAATCTTATTATTACCAGTGATTCTCTTAAGCTTCGGTGCAACGGTAGGATTAATAGGCAGTTTATTTGCACTGCGGCAAGTTTAAAGCAGTTTAGTTGTTAGTTGTTAGTTGTTAGTTGTTAGTTATTAGTTATTAGTTATTAGTTGTTAGTTATTAGTTGTTAGTTAT
>DESS01000394.1 GCA_002361335.1 Richelia sp. UBA3308 | reverse complement strand
AATCAACTGAGTAGTTTACCTGCCGAAATTATCCAACTCATCAATTTGCAAGAACTCGACCTCGGTGGTAATCAACTGAGTAGTTTACCAGAAACAATTAAAAAACTTACCAAACTAAAAAAACTGGATTTACGTGGGAACCCAGTCCCCATTCCACCGGAAATTTTGGGACCAAAAAATTTATTCAGAGAACCGGGGGATGTCTCGGAAATTCTTGATTTTTATTTCCGGATACAAAACCCCAATGAAACAGAACCCCTTTACGAGGCAAAATTATTAATTGTTGGGGAAGGAGAAGCGGGTAAAACTTCCTTAGCGAAGAAAATTGAAGATGAAAATTACCAACTTAAGCCAAATGAGAAATCAACAGAAGGTATTGATGTAATCCGGTGGAAATTTCCACTACTTGATGGTAAAGAATTTCAAGTTAATATCTGGGATTTTGGCGGTCAGGAAATCTATCACCAAACCCACCAATTTTTCCTCACCAAACGTTCTCTTTATGTTTTAGTCGCAGATAACCGCCGAGAAAATCCCAACTTTTACTGGTGGCTGAAAGTTGTTGAACTTTTAAGCGATAATAGCCCGGTTTTGATTATTAAAAACGAAAAACAAGACCGTCAGTGTGAAATCAATGAACCACAGCTACGGGGAGAGTTTAGTAATTTAAAAGAAGTTTTAGCAACTAATTTAGCGACAAATCGTGGTTTAGAAAAAATCAAAAAAACCATACAACTTTATATCAGCAATCTTGACCACATTGGTGATAAGTCACCTTTACCAAAACTCTGGGTGAGAGTCCGAGCAGCTTTAGAAAATTATTCCCGCAATTACATTAGTCGAGAAGAGTATTATCAACTTTGTAAAACTAATGAATTACGTGATAGTAAAGATATGGAACGCTTGAGTCGTTTCTTACATGACCTCGGCGTTTTTTTGCATTTTCAAGATGATTCTACATTAAAACATTATGTAATTCTCAAACCGCAATGGGCGACAACTGCGGTTTATAAAGTATTAGATAATAAAACTGTTATCAACAATCTGGGATGTTTTACCCAAGAAGAACTCGCTGATATTTGGAAAGATAGGGAATACAGCGATATGCAAGATGAACTGCTACAGTTAATGATGCGGTTTAAACTTTGCTACCCAATTCGCAATCGTCCCGGTAATTACATTGCACCGCAATTACTCGATATCGATCAACCTACATACAACTGGAATAAATCGAATAATCTCATTTTGCGCTACAAATATGAATTCATGCCCAAGGGTATTATTACACGCTTCATTGTAGAAACACACCCTTGGATTGAACTACAAAAATTAGTTTGGAGAAGTGGGGTTGTTCTTAACAAAGATGAAACTCGCGCTGAAATTATTGAAAATGACAATCAACGAGAAATTAAAGTTAGAGTATCGGGAAATCGTAAAAAAGAATTACTCGAAGTTGTCAACCACGAACTAGAAAAAATTCATAGTTCTTTTGAGCGTTTGAAATATCAAATTTTGGTTCCTTGTAACTGTTCGGAATGTATGGGAAGTCAGAATCCTTATGCTTATCCTTTAGAAAATTTGCGTAGACGGTTAAACAAAAATATATACAATATTCAGTGTGAAAAAAGTTATGAAATGGTTGATGTCCGGGGATTGATTGATGATGTGAATTTACCACTTCAACCAGAATATCGGGAACTTGAATTTAAAAATACACAATTACAAAAGCAATTAGAAAGCGAGAAAAAGAAATCTTTTAGTCAGCATCAAACTACAATGAAATACCAAGATTTTCAAATATTAGTTGATAACAATAATAAAATTCGTGCTTCTTCCTCTTCGAGCGGTGAAGAATGGGGGGAATTAAACTTGGATATGAATGAAATTAACCTGACTTTACAATTAATTAAGTCGCAACAAACAAATAGCAATTTACTCAAATCATTAGGTAGTAAACTTTACAAAGCACTATTTCCCAACCAAATTAACGCTCTATTGAAAGCTGCTATCGCAAACGCACAAGCAAATCAAGAAAACGTTCGTTTGCGCTTAATATTTGAATCTCCCCAATTAGCTTCCTTACCTTGGGAATTTCTCTACGACGAAGGAACCAACACTTTTTTAGGAAACAACACCGATACAGCACTCTCGCGCTATATTGATGTTCCCCTACAGAAACGCGACATCAAAGCCGCAATTTTACCCCTGAAAGTCCTATTAGTCATCTCCACTCCGAGTGATTTAGCTAAATTGGATGTTGCTGGAGAAGAAAAGCTAATTCGAGAAGCACTGAAAAAACACATAGCAACAGAAAAAATTGAGTTAGATGTATTACAATCGGCTACCAGAAGCGATATCCAGCAAAAGCTTCGAGAAAAGCCTTATAATGTATTTCACTTCATTGGTCACGGAGAATTTAAAGATAATAAAGGTCATATCATCCTTGTAGATGAAAATGGTAAATCTAAATATATGGATGATGAAAATTTCGCCAACTTCTTTTTAGGTAACAACAACCTGGGGTTAGTAATTCTAAATTCCTGTAAAGGTGCAACGGTATCTGCAAACCAAGCATTCGCAGGTACAGCACCAAACCTAGTGCGTCGTGGAATTCCCGCAGTAGTCGCGATGCAATATTCCATCTTCGACAACACCGCAAAACTTTTCGCAGACGAATTTTACCGAACTCTAGCGCTAGGGTTTCCCGTAGATGCAGCGATTCAAACAACTCGCAATGCGATTTCTATGGAAGTCGGATTAGATAAACGGGATTTTGGTACTCCAGTACTTTATATGCGAGCTAAGGATGGAATTATTTTAGATGGGTTTTGAGGATAATTTGTAATTCGTAAGCGGTTTTCATTTGAGTAGAATACATTCTTGTGGTACGGGCATCCCTGCCCGTAGGAATTCTACTAATTTTTGATGTATTGCATCCAACTGAAATTCGCTATATTACAAAGCCTACCGTAAGGTGGCTAAGAAATCTTTAAGCCGGGAGCAGGTAGGCTTTGTTTATCTAGCCGCTCCCTTACAGGGTGTCGGATCAAATATTTATTCAAAATTGGGATGCTCCCTTTACAACAGCTTATCTTTTCCTACGACTTAACCAATTATCAACAGAAATTAAATTGAAACTACAGCCAGCCAATAAAATAAACAAAACAATATTGTAGATTAATTGCGAACTAGCTATATTCCATTTCTGTAGCAAACAAACTCCAAACATTAAAGTCATCATTAACAGAAAATTAGCTATCAAAGCTTTGCGGGTTTGTAACCCTAAAATTAATAGCAAACCTACTACAAATTCTACAATAGGAATTAGATAAGCTGGTCCTGCAATTAAAAATGCAGGAATGGCAATATCTTTGTAAAGTCCTACCTGAGATTGTACAAAACCAGGTATATTACCAATTCTGACTAAGCCATGTACAAATATATTGATACCGAAAACTAGCCGTAAAAACGTATAAGCTAGAACAATATCGGAGTTACGCAAGTGAATTTTTTGGTTATACATTTGCTCGATCGGAATCAGAAACGTAGGTGTCATCATAGTCATTGGTAGCTGACTCTGCATCCAAGCTAACCGGACCAGTTCCGTAATAATATATAAACAGCATTGCACCAACTAAACCAAAGTTTTTCAGAAAAGCATTTAATTGGCCAGGATCTACAAAAGGGTTATGAAAAACAAAAGTTGTAGGAATCAAAAATATAATTAATAAAATTGCTCCCAAACGTGCTTTAAAACCCAATAAAATTGAAATTCCACCCACCAAAGTACAGAAAATATTACCGATAAGTAACAAAGGCGGTACTGGTAAACCGCGTTGAGTCATCATAGCTACAATTCCTTGAAAACCAAGACTATTAGCAACCGCAGCTTTAAGAAAAATAGCCGCCAGAAAAGCCCTACCTATTAACGGAATATATTTTTGAAAGCCCATAATTTATTTAAATTAGTTGTTAGTTGTTAGTTGTTGGTTGTTAGTTGTTAGTTGTTAGTTGTTGGTTGTTAGTTGTTACTCATTACTCATTACTCGTTACTC
>DESS01000056.1:7395-9052 GCA_002361335.1 Richelia sp. UBA3308 | reverse complement strand
TGCTCCCCCCGCTCCCCCTGCTTGTCTCAACAGATCAATTTCTTAACCGAACCGTATTGCCTTGTCCCCTTGTCTCCCCATCCCCCCATCTTCATCTAAACTCGCGCAATATCCCCTTCACGGGCTGCACGTTGTACTGCACCGGCAACTACACTTGATACTCGTTCGTCAAAGACTGAGGGTATAATGTGTTCTTTGTCAAGGTCTGAAGGTTTAATTAAAGAGGCGATCGCACTTGCTGCTCCGAGGTACATTGCGGTAGTAATCGTACCTGCACGGCAATCTAAGGCACCGCGAAATACTCCAGGAAAAGCCAGTACGTTATTAATTTGATTTGGGTAGTCGCTACGCCCGGTGGCAATCACAGCAACGTCGTCTCTAACTAATTCCGGCTGAATTTCTGGTATGGGATTGGCCATAGCAAATACGATCGCATCTTCTGCCATTGTCTTTACCATTTCCGGTGTTAAAACTCCTGGAGCGCTGACACCGATAAATACATCCGCACCTTTTACCGCATCGGCTAATTTTCCTGGTGTTTTAACTGCGAATTCCCGCTTTTCTTGTGTAAGATTATTCCGACTTGTAGAAATAATACCTTTGGAATCACACATCCAGATTTCTTTGGCATCGGCTTTACGAAGTAATTTGGCGATCGCAACTCCAGCAGCTCCGGCACCGTTGATCACAATACGAATTTTTTCTATGGGCTTTTGTACCAGTTTCAAGGCGTTGAATAAGGCAGCTAAAGTGACAATTGCCGTACCATGTTGATCGTCATGAAACACGGGAATATCTAATTCTTGCCTTAATCTGGCTTCAATCTCGAAACAACGAGGTGCTGCAATATCTTCTAAATTTACACCCCCAAATACCGGAGCAATATTTTTCACCACACGGACAATTTCGTCTGTATCCTGAGTTGCCAGGCAGATGGGGAAAGCATCTATTCCGGCAAACTCTTTGAATAACATTGCTTTCCCTTCCATAACCGGCATAGCAGCCTCGGGACCCAAATTTCCCAAACCAAGAACCGCACTACCATCAGTCACAATAGCGACAGTATTTTGTTTAATCGTTAAGTTGTAAACTTCCTCCGGATTCTGAGCAATAGCACTAGAAACACGTCCCACACCGGGAGTGTAAGCCATTGCTAAATCGGATATACTCTTAAGTTGAATTCTGCTAGCAATACTAATTTTACCGCCGCGATGTAAATTGAACGTGCGGTCATAGACATCTATAACCTTAATAACAGGCAAAGCTTTAACAGCCTGGATAATATTATCAGCATGTTCCGTACTCGCAGCATCAACAGTAATATCGCGAATCGAAACCTGTCTGCTTTGCTCGATCAAATCAATTTGCCCGAGATTTCCGCCACTCGCTGCGATCGCATTGGTAACGCTAGCAAACATCCCAATACGATTGGGAATTTCTAAACGCAACGTCAAACTAAAACTAGAATTGGGTGTTAGGTCTGCCATTGTAATCGGTAGATGACGAATCTTATTCTATTAAATTAAGGTTAAAAGTCAAAGGATTTTGGATTTTAGATTGAAGAATTGGTCAAATGTCCCAGAAGGTAGGGCTATCCATCCCCACCGTAAGACGGATGGGGAATTCCGCCGTTTTGTTAAACGAAGGAAGAGCGGAG
>DESS01000056.1:5981-7327 GCA_002361335.1 Richelia sp. UBA3308 | reverse complement strand
GATGGGGTATAATGCCCAACCCAATTAAAACACCACGCTTACGGTGGGGAATTAAACCCATATGTTTAGTTAATGCAAAAGATGGCTTTACCACCTAGTTAATAATTAATCGTTCCCCACCATAGAAAGCGTCAATATTCCTTTTGGCTTGTTTGCCACCAACTCCATAATGTCAAGCCACAAAGAACCCATGATGGTATCGGGAATGTCATCGCCAACGTGTACGGGTACGATAATTTCAGTCCCGTCTATGATAACTTTACCTTCATAAATATTAAAAAATGCATTCCCTCGGGCCGTCATAACTTCAACCTGTGCGGCAAGCAACGACCACTGCAAAGCTTCCAAATCCTGTGTATTTATTGCTAACCACCCATCAGTAAACCCGGTATCAAACAAAGCTTCAACAAAAAAATCCTCATCGGAAAAAGCAACAAGCTGAATTTCAAAGAATAACTCGCCATTATCCCCAAAAGAACCTTCAATCATATTCTGCCGCAGGTTCCCGTGTCGTTGAGTCTAAAAATAGTAAGCTTAACTTCCGATGTCCTACCATAGGCATCGCGGATTTTTTGAGTTATGCCCTTCAAAGTTGGGTCAATAAGATATTGTTCCGTATCGGGGTCAATAGCAATATGCCAATTGTAATGCGTTTCGATAAGAGTTGGACGCAAACGCTCAAAAACAGCACGGCAGCGCATACCAAGGGCTTGACGCTGTTCTTTGCTACGGCTAAAGTCAGTCGTTACTTCCTCAGAGGGCGTATAGATGCGCGTGCGGCGATTTTGCGATACCTGTGTCATATCAAAATTTTGAATCGGTACTTTAATTATTACAGAATACGAAGTTGAAAGCCGAAAACTGCTTATTAAAAGCCTCTACCCTCCAGAGGGGAGAGGTTTGGAGAGGGGTAGCGGTTCAGCACAAAAAAACGCCCCCCAATCTCCAGAAGGCGTTTTCTATTTCTTGTACAGACGGGATATATCGCGTCTCTATTTTGGAGACGTAATATATTACGTCTCTACATCATCATTCAATTATTAACCATTAATAGCTGGTGCAGATAACGCAACAGGAACAGACTCACCAGCAGCTAAATCTAAGGGGAAGTTATGAGCATTGCGCTCGTGCATTACTTCCATACCCAAGTTAGCTCTGTTCAATACATCAGCCCAGGTATTTACAACTCTACCGCTAGAGTCGATTACAGACTGGTTGAAGTTGAAACCGTTCAAGTTGAATGCCATGGTGCTGATTCCCAAAGCGGTGAACCAGATACCAACTACAGGCCAAGCTGCCAAGAAGAAGTGTAAGCTACGGCTATTGTTGAAGGAAGCGTATTGGAA
>DESS01000056.1:620-5818 GCA_002361335.1 Richelia sp. UBA3308 | reverse complement strand
CCAAGGAACCGTGCATTGCACTAAATAATGAACCACCAAATACACCCGCTACACCCAATTGATGGAAGGGGTGCATCAAAATGTTATGTTCTGCTTGGAACACAAACATAAAGTTGAAGGTTCCAGAAATACCTAAAGGCATACCATCAGAGAAAGAACCTTGTCCGATGGGGTAAATCAAGAATACTGCGGTTGCAGAAGCCAAAGGAGCAGAGTAAGCAACGCAGATCCAGGGGCGCATACCCAAACGGTAGGATAATTCCCACTGACGACCGAGGTAGCAGAAGCAACCAATCAAGAAGTGGAATACAACTAACTGGTAAGGGCCACCGTTATATAGCCACTCATCTAAAGAAGCTGCTTCCCAAATGGGGTAAAAGTGCAATCCGATCGCGTTGGAAGAAGGTACAACTGCACCGGAAATAATATTGTTTCCGTAGATTAAAGAACCTGCAACAGGCTCGCGGATACCATCGATATCTACAGGAGGCGCTGCGATGAAAGCAATGATAAAGCAGGTAGTTGCAGCTAACAATGTGGGAATCATTAATACGCCGAACCAACCGACGTAAAGACGATTATCAGTGCTGGTAATCCATGCACAGAATTTATCCCACAGATTACCGCCTTCGCGTGTTTTTAATGTTGTGGTCATGATTGAATCTTTATAAAATGCTAACAACAATTTTTCTCAATTGAATGAATTAAGACTGTTGCTGTTTTTAGTTGATTTTTTTCTGTACTTTCTGCTAAACAAAACTTGACCAAACTTATATCTAGTCATTCAACTAAAGAATACTTTAGAGGGTTTGCTTCTTGCTTCAGCCAAGGGAGTCGGCTCCAACTTGAGCACAAGCGTAAATTCGGGTGTAGCCCACCCTACTCTTGAAAAATCTTTGGGGAAGAAACAAGAATTTCATGATTTAATCATGCTCCCCAAATGCCGATGGAGTACAGAATGGCAGTTTTCTCCTGAAAAATCTCATACCGGAAATAATTATTAATCAATAAATGATAGGGAGACGGTATGAGAAAGAGAATTTTTTTCGGCTGTCTATAGTTTATTTTTTACATTAATTGTTTGCTATATTTCAATGACTTTTCGTAAAATTCTATTAAGATATATTTTGATGCAATGAAACTCATCAATTGCAAGGGTTTCACATTAGATAATTTATACTTATGTTTTTACTTAGTAAACATATATTAAGTGTTGTTTATGTAATTTAAAAAATGATTACATTGCTTAAAATTTAATTGGCACAATTGTTCCAATCAGGACTTACGCGATTATCACAATACCCTGGTTGGTGCCGTACACGACCCAGTCTTATTAACAGGTTCAAATTAACTCGCGCCTGTCACGCACCCTACAATAAAAATGTGCCAGTTGCGTAAGTCCTAGTAAAGAAAAGATTTTATTGTCGCAAAATTTATTGTGTTTTGTAAATAGGAACAAGCTCTATTTGCGTTTGCACGTTTACCATTGCCCAAAGTCAGTAAAATTTCAGCTATTTGAGGGTTCGTTTTTATTTGTGTGGCGATTCGATCGCTTTGTTATAAACTGTTTACAGAAGAATATGTTAGCCCTAAATTTAGCTGAAAATCACCATATTTTGGCGTTATTTATGTTAAAAATTATATTATTTTTTCAAAAAAAATAAATTATTTTAGTTTTTGTATGAAAATGAAAATTTCAGGAATTCCAGTAATTACGATAGTGCTATATATTACAAGTGGTTAATCACTTGATTTATCTCAAATATGTAGGGAATATGTTGGCAAATTACAGTTGCTTGCAGCTGTCAATTATAAGCATTGAGAATCATAGGTTCTATTTTTTGGCTAAATAGCTCGAACAATTGAGCGATCGCCATCTTGGTTTTCGATCTTCGAGGGTAAACCATCATCACCAGCACCAAGGGCTGAAAATCTTACAAAGCTTGGAAAAAATTTTGGGATCTAAAACAGAATATCACAGCAATAGATGTAGAACCTGCATAATTTCAATCTCCCAGCCCCCATATACATGATAGAACTATTTCAAAAACATAATTCCGATGGATCGTGTAGTGACAATGAATACTTCATCAAGATATTGGAAAATTTGGCGAATCAACCCCGCCGGAGGAAATTTGGGGTATCAACAAATTCCACTGAACATTGCTCAACAGTTTACAAAAAGTCAACTCTTTGATACTGAAAATAGTAACATTCAAATTATTTTATTATCGCTTTTTAAGTCCAAAAACAAACAAGTAGATTTAATTAAACACGCTTTGGCTGGTGTTTGTCTTAGATGTTACGTTTCCGAGCCGATATTGAAAGAATGTAAAAAAATATCTTCTTTATTCGGTGGTGAAAAGCAATTTACTTATCAGGATTTATTACCGTTTGTTCTCAACGATGATGGACAAAAGCTAATTATTTTAGATGAAGACGGTAAAACTCAACTAATAGTAGATGAAAATAATCAAATTCAAGAATCAAAATATAAGTTATTTACTGTCAGGATCTTACAAACATTTGATGCCGATTTACAATGTCGTATGAGCTTGGATAATTGGGCATTTTTACAAACAAAACAAAATACCGAATTAAAGAATTTTTTATCTGAGTTCGGTTTTGTACACTTGAGTGACTGGGCGTTATTAAATAGAATTAGAGTTAAGCAACTTGAACGTTTATTGACACGAGAACGTCACATTGTTGATGCTTTTCATGCTGTTTATCGTCGAGACAGACAGCAAGGAAAAAACAGAGGAATTAAAAAATGTCCCGATCCAACTGATGCTCAATTACAGGAAATGTTAGTTTATTTGCAGCTCTCACAAGTTAGGATCGATACTCCCCTACAATTAATTAAAGAACTCCGGCAAATTTCTGTACAACTTAGAAGATACGATATTTGGAGTTCTAGAGAAGCTTTCGATATATATGATGCCGAAAGCGGTAGCTATGTAATCAGACGCGATTTACCAAGCTCATCTCTTGATGAAGGGGATCTAGAACAGCAAGAGTTTTTAGTGTTTTTACAAGAGCATCTTTATTCAACTTTGACTGAAGCAATAAGCCAAGAAGTAGAAGCTCACATTCAAAAATTACAAAAAAGTAAAAGGTATGCGCCTTTTGCCCAAAAATACATTCAGGGATTACAATTATACTACTCTGGAGGAATGTCTTTAAAAAACATTGCTCCTGAATTGGGAATGACAGGTTGGGATCAAGCTAGAAGAGTTTTGAATCCTGGAGAACTTTTATCAAAAGTGCGTGCTAATACTGTAAACCAGATGTTAGAAAGTATTTTAAAGTTAGCCGCAGAAAAAGGTTTAACTGAAATTCCACCCACAGCAGGTTATCTGAGTACTCTTATAGAACAAATTGAATCCTATGCTGATGGAGAAATTTTTCAACAAGCTGCCGAAGAAATTAGAGCGGGGAAAAATCGCAGGATGAATAGCCCCTATGCTGAGCAACTTCGTAATTATATCCAACTTCGTAATTAGATCCAATAATGTTTCACATCAAGTTCAAGCAACACCGGCTGTTCGAGATTAAAGTAAACATTAACGGAGATAGGCTGGGATAATGGTAGTAGTTAAACAATTTTTAAGTAAGGCTAACTTTTGGCAATAGTCCCATGTTGTCAGCTAGTGGTTATAGTTATATATAGGCTTGCAGAAATTTATGATCTAGGATAATACGGCGAGCATTCTATAATCCATACAAGATAATCTTTATCAACTGCATAAGCTATGCTTACTTACACCTATTTATCTTCATAAGTGTAGCTGAAATCATTCCTAATTAAACTATGCCGAATTCAACTTATTCTCAAGATTTAAGACTTTTGCTACCAGAAGCTGTTTGGTTAGATCCCGAACATTTTTTATTTGCAAAACAAATAAATTCTGTAGACATAAATAACACTAATGATTCTTGGCAAGCCTATCTTAATACATTAGGACTACTTGCTTTTGAAATATGGTTACAAGAAAACTTACCCGATAAAGTCATTTCTAGAGATATTACCGCGATCGCAACTGCTGGTAATCTCAAAGTCGATGAGTTCAAATTTTGTACAATCGCCACCGAACATTTACTTGATGAGATTGTCAATATACCACAAGGGGTAATCGAAAACCCAGAGCATTCTGCCCATTTTTATGTGCTACTTGAGGTATTAGAAGAAGAGCAAGAAGTTCTAATTAGAGGCTTTTTACCTTATAATCAATTATTTGAGATTAAAATAAATTTAGAATTGTCCATTAATGAGGGTTGTTATCAACTACCACTGTCTTTGTTTAATCTTGAACCAAATCATTTATTATTCTATCAACGTCACGTACAAGCATCGGAATTTGCTTTACCCGTAGTTGAGAATAAAGTTACTCAAGTAAGTGAAAATTTATCAAAAGTTGTACGGACAAATACAACTAAATTAAGTGAATGGTTACAAGGAGTAATTGATCAAGCCTGGCAAACCATAGATTCGGTTTCCAACCCAGAATTAAGTTTAGCTTTTAATACTAGAAGTGTTAATGCAGCCATCAAAAAAGCTAAAATTATTGACTTCGGAGTAGATTTGGGTAATAAAAAAGTAACCCTGCTGCTGAATATATTTCCTGATACTCAGAATCATGACACTCAAGATAAAATAAGTGTTTCAGCTCAGTTATATCCAATGGGTGGAGAAAAATTTTTACCCCACAATATCAAATTAACTTTGCTGTCAAAAGCTGGTAAAACTCTCCAAGAAGTTTCTGGTAGAATTCAAGATAATTACATTCAATTGAGAACTTTTAAGGGCGAACCAGGAAAAAGGTTTAGTATCCAAATAAGTTTGTCAGATGTTAGTGTTAAAGAAAACTTTGAATTTTAAAGAATAATGCGTATCAATGAGTATTTGATTGTACTAAGTAGGTTGGCGTTGAAAATAGTAATGGCGGGCAAGTGAGTAGTGAATAGTGAATAGTGAGTGTTAATAAGGCTTTGAGCTAGGTTTGCATTTTGTAAAATAGTTGAGTTTATTTGTGCCGACTTACTTATCTCTTTGATTGAACTATTTTAAAACAAAGAGATCCAAGCTTTTATGATCTGATATGCAGGCACCAACCCTATTAATCACGGCTTATTAATATTTAAAGTGGGAGGTATATAGAAGAAATAATCAAACACTAGTACAACACGGCGTAAAT
>DESS01000056.1:0-561 GCA_002361335.1 Richelia sp. UBA3308 | reverse complement strand
TACTTCCGCGAAGCGGTACTAGTCACAGTATTTTATGGTTTTTAATTTAATAAACTTAATCGCAATCGCCTTTTTGTTTATAGTTTTAAACTTTGCGACTGTGAACTTAATTTTCTCTATTTAAAATGTATGGCAGAAACTGCATAAATTAATTTTCGATCCATCAATATTTAGAAGCATTACTGATTTATGTTGAACTTCTGTACAGGTAAGTAAGGGAAAGCTTTGTTTCACCCTTTTTTAGGGGAGCCACTGGGTTGCTGAGGAACACCTACGCCCGCTCCGCAAATGGCGTGGATTTAGGGGGATCCCAAACATAGGATATTTTGGTATGACTTTTGCACCCATCCTCTTAGCCTTTCTGGTAAATTGTAGTGTAGCAAACAAACAACATTGCAATTCATCCAAAGGTTAACTGAAGGTTTTTTTGCAATTATATAGATAAACATTTAGCCCCAAAGTAATTGGATTATGGCAACAAAATTCCCAGATTTCAGACGAGCAGACGATCGCAATAACTTTGAATATTTTTTAGAGGATGGAAAGGTTAATAGTTCTTCT
>DESS01000044.1 GCA_002361335.1 Richelia sp. UBA3308 | reverse complement strand
ACCGGCTAATTAAAACTATTGCGTTTTCTCCTAAAGGGGAGTAGCTTCGCCAATCGCCCTTTCCGCTCAAACCAACTTCTATCTTCTATCTTCCTTCTTTGCTTTAACCCTTGATATCAAACTGAGTAATAAGCTCCAAAAGGAGAAAATCTAAAGAAAAAATAAATAAGGAGTTTTTGAAATGGTCTTAGCAATAGAATAATTAGTAACTGCATATACAAAAATTCTATTTATCAGCTAAACAAGCTTGCTTTTTGAGTACAGTTTTAGGCTGTTTTTTTATCTAAAAATTCATGAGAAAAATCGCTTAAAAGTATTGCTATTTAAGTATTTCTTACTGAGTACATTAATAATTAGACTTTAGCCAATAAATACTAGAACCCATTACCTATAAATACTAGTCCCCACACCCCTTGAGAAAATAAGAGCCTTGTAATAGTGGGTATTTGAGGTTACTGAGTACAAAATTAATCAAATTGAATAAATCTAATCGACATTAGAGAAGCTAGTCTTGATAATGTCATGTGATATAAGCAGAAAATAGCACATCGCTTAAATAATTCAGACATTACCGATGCCACAATCGGATCAACATATCGGCAATTATCAATTTGCCAACACCTCTGTCAGTGAAAATCAGCCCAGAGCTAATTTTATTCAGCTTCTATTAAAAGATTTTCGCATTATTTTTGAACGCGATCCAGCAGCACGTAATTGGTTAGAAGTTTTACTGTGCTATCCAGGATTTCACGCATTATGTTTGCATCGTTTAGCCCATTGGTTATACCGTCGTAAAATTGGTTTGATTCCACGGTTAATTTCTCATGTCAGCAGATTTTTGACTGGGATTGAAATTCACCCTGGCGCACAAATTGGCGAAGGCGTGTTTATAGATCATGGTATAGGAGTTGTTATCGGTGAAACCGCCATCGTGGGAGACTATACGCTGATTTATCAAGGTGTTACTCTTGGGGGTACTGGTAAACAGTCTGGTAAACGCCACCCTACTATAGGCAAAAACGTTGTCGTAGGTGCTGGTGCTCTCATCTTGGGCAATATTCAAATTGGCGATCGCGTTCGTGTTGGTGCGGGTTCGGTTGTTTTGCGAGATGTTCCGACGAGTTGTACGGTGGTAGGCATACCAGGGCGTTTAGTTTCTCGTAAACAGGATGTTCGTCTTACACCTTTGGAACATGGAAAGCTTCCAGATTTAGAGGCTACCGTAATTTGCTCGTTACTGCAACGGGTGGAACAACTAGAAAAACAATTACAAAACCTAAAGATTGATGCACCATTAAAGGAACTCTTGACGAAGGAACGTTAATAATGTTACCGCCACCAGGTTCTAAGCATCAAATTGTACAGATTCCATACCATCAACGCTGGCAAATTTACCATCGCTTGCAAGAGTTGAATATTCCTTGTTGTTGTGGGGAAGATGGTTGTTTGCAGGTAAAAGTAAATAATTGGATTGCGGCAATTTTGCTTCGTTCTACCGTAATTCAATTTACAGCATCACGCAGATCATTAATTGATTGGTTGGAAAGATGTTGGCAGCTTTAAAAACTTTGTACCTACCTAGTTTCTAGGATGTTTACTTTAAAGAAATAATCGGGGAAAACTAAACTTGATTAATTAAGGTTTCCTGAAAAACAAAAGGTAGGTAACAAGGCTTCCATTTACGAGAATAATTGTCAGTTAAACTAAGCCGTGTTTCTTTATAAATAAACAGGTTATTTGTTTTATGATGCTAACACCTCACAGAGAGAAAAAATTTATTAACTTCTTACAAGATGAACTTTTACTTACTAATTGTGATATTGCTGTGGCGGTGCGAAAGAGTAGGTTAAATAACGGACCTCTACCAATGCTACTTTGGCAATATGGTTTAATTGATATAGAACAGTTGGAAAGAATTTTTGATTGGTTAGATGGACAAGGTTGAAATATTTTTAACTTGATTTAATAGTATATTTACCACAACCCAAAAAACTCTGGTAAGCAATTAATTTTTTTCATTTACAAAATATTATTTTTTAGAAGTAAATTTTCCAACTCTCTAATTTTACTTTTAAAAATATGTATTTCACTCAGGTAAATAATAATTTAAGTAAGTTGGCGAAAAAATATCACTATCTTACTTTATAAAGATAAACATTGGTAAAACAAAGGGTGCCTATTGGCTTTTGCCTTATCTGAACAATAATTTTTCTTGCTGACCTACTTACTTTAATTTGGTAAATTAACACAAAATAAGTCCCATGTTTTTGATAATATTTTCTGGAATTAGTCTATTAACTTTTTCGACATTAGCTAAAACTTATATGAGTTATATGCTACTTGAAGAAATCAAAGATATTCCTGGCAAGGAGAATTATTAATTGATACATGAATCTGGTTCTTTTTCATACAGAAATAATTTATTTATCGAGTAAAAATAATTAAGGATGAATATAGAATACTGAAAAACAATAATAATAGTTTTTCATCATTCATAATTTATCTGCATATGATTCATTTCTTGCCATTACTGTTTACTAAAATTTATTCGTAACCACAATCATTTAGGGGTGTAAAAAACAATCCTATAGAGGTATTTTTGGAGATGAATCAACCACCTGTCTTAATTAATGACACAACATTGCGCGATGGCGAACAAGCTGCGGGTGTTGCTTTCAATTTACAAGAAAAAGTTGCGATCGCCAAGTTTCTTGATGCTGTTGGAGTACATGAAATAGAAGTCGGTATTCCAGCAATGGGTGAAGAAGAAACACGGGCAATCAAAGCAATTTCTGATTTGAATTTGCGAGCAAGACTCTTAGGTTGGAATCGCGCTGTAATTTCAGACATACGTGCTTCTATAGCTTGTGGATTGAAGCGGGTACATATTTGTATTCCTGTTTCTGGAGTTCAAATTAACACTAAGTTTCAGGGACAATGGCGTACTACTCTCAAACAGCTTAGAGATAGTATTCACTTCGCTTTAGACAATGGACTTTGGGTTGCAGTTGGTGGAGAAGATGCTTCAAGGGCTGATAAAAATTTCTTACTAGATGTAGCTTTATACGCTCAAGAGTTAGGTGCTTCTAGATTCCGCTTCTGCGATACAGTAGGAATTTTAGACCCCTTCGCCACTTATCATCGAGTCAGAAAACTGGTGGAAGCATTATCCATTCCTGTGGAAATCCACACCCACAATGATTTTGGTTTGGCCACAGCTAATGCTCTTGCAGGTATTGAAGCAGGGTGTTTAACAGCGAACACAACAGTAAATGGTTTGGGTGAAAGGGCTGGAAATGCAGCTTTAGAAGAAGTTGTCATGGCTTTGAAACGCATTTACGGCTTGGATGTAGGTATCGATACTACTAAATTGTTAGATTTATCTAGATTAGTTGCAGAGGCATCTCGTTGCAATGTACCACCTTGGAAAGCAATTGTAGGGGAAAATACTTTTGCACATGAATCTGGTATCCATGCTCATAGCGTATTAAAAAACCCCATGACTTACGAGCCATTCAGCCCGGAAGAAGTCGGTTGGGAAAGACGTTTGGTAGTAGGTAAGCATTCTGGTAGACACTTAGTATCTCAAGTCTTACAAGAACAGGGAATCAGTCTGAATTCTGAGGAAACTAAGTCTGTATTAGAAGCAGTTCGTCAAGAATCTGTACAGAAAAAACGCAGCCTTACTACTCAAGAAGTATTAGACTTAGTACATCAGGGTAGATATTCCCATGCAATCAGATGAATTAGAACTTGATTTACCACCAGTTTTTGACATTGGCGATAAAGTTAAAATTCGCAAACTGATCAAAAACGATGGAACTTTTCCCGGTAAAGAATTAGGAGAAGTTTTAGCCAATATAGGAGATATTGGTTACGTTGTAAGTATAGGTACATTTTTACAAAATGCCTACATTTATGCAGTACGTTTTATGGACAAAGGTATTGTCGTAGGTTGTCGTAAAAGAGAATTAGAACTTATAGAAAGAGCGGAACAAAAATGAAAGTAATGTTACGTAAAAATGCTGCCGGTACTTTAGTGGTATATGTTGCAAAAAAAGATTTAGAAGAAGAAGTCGTCAAACAAACTGATGGGGAAGTTGGTAAAATTTTAACTTTAGCAAATGGCTGGCAATTAGAATTTGCTAATTTACCAGACTCGAAGGATTTACCCCAAACTGTTGAAGCGAAAAGATTATCATAAAAATATAGTAGATCGGAAGATTAGGAGATTAGGGGGGAATTAATTTTGAATTGGCTAACTCCTAATTTCTTATTCTTTGTTACTCTTAGTTCTTAAATTATAACTAATTAATATAAACAATCTAAAATCGAAAGCCTAAAATCTAAAAATAGGTGATAATTACCGTACTCTATCGCAATTTAATTTGAAGGGCGAATTTGTTGATTTTTTGGCAACAAGGTAAAACAATAAAAATTTTTAATATTGATGGCCCATCAAGGGGAAATCAAACTTAACCTGCCAAAATATTACTATAATTATAAATTAATTATAGTAATAAAGATAGAAGTAAGCAGTAAAAATACTTTTTCAACAGTAAGCGATCGCCTAACTTATAGGTTTGATTTTGCTTGCCATAAGTAGGACATAAATAGACGAAACTGCTTGAATATAATTTGATGTAACTGTTGGTGTCGGTTACAATTTCTAACTATTATAGGACTTGCGCTAATAGCATATTTTATTGTAAGGTGCTGTAATTTTACTAATTTTTAACGTAATAATAAGACAATAAGTATAAGGCACCAACCAGGGTATTGTGAAAATCGCGTAAGTCCTGTATTAATATTATGTCCGGTTCCTTTAGTAATAAATCTTCAGCAGCTAGCAAAGATGATATAACTACTACAGCGGCCGCATAAATAAAGTAACCATTTATAAAATATCAAAGCTAGGTAAAACAATACTTTTTACTTTTTACTTTTGCTCACCAAAGGCGCGGTGTATTTTGACCGAAAAATAAACTGGATACAACGGAACGGATTTATCCGTGGAGAAAAACAAACAGTTCTGTCAAGGGTTCCCTTAAAAGTTTTTTTGAAGAAAAAACTTACAGGGCACCCATGAAAAATTTTTAGAATAAAAATTTTTCATGGGAACCCGTCGGGTGCCCGTCA
>DESS01000042.1:4722-7346 GCA_002361335.1 Richelia sp. UBA3308 | reverse complement strand
GCTCCTTCAAGTTTTGGTTTGAAACAAACTCTTGGTACTGGTACTTCTGTTGTTAGTTTAGAAAGTTTGAAACAATCTGATTGCATTGTTTTAGCAGGTTCTAATGCTGCTTACAATCATCCCCGCTTGATGAATGAATTAATTAAATTAAGGGAGCGTGGAGGGAAAGTAATTGTAATTAATCCTATGAAGGAAGTGGGTTTAGTCAAATTCGCTTCTCCTGCTTTTCCTATAAAGTCGCTGTTTACAGGTTCCGATATTGCTTCAATTTATTTACAACCAATTCCCGGTAGCGATGTGGCATTATTTATGGGAATTCAAAAAGCTTTGTTAGAAAAAGGTAATATTGAACGGGAGTTTTTACAAGCTTATAGCGAAAATTGGCAAGCTGTAATTGATCGCGTTGAAAATACTTCCTGGGAAACAATTACTCAAATTTGTGGTGTTTCTCAAACAGAAATTGAAACCGCTGCGAATATAATTGCCAATTCTCAAAAAGTCGTATTTGCTTGGGCTATGGGTATCACTCAACAGCGAAATGGTGTTGATAATATCTACAGTATTGTCAATACTGCCTTAATGACTGGTAATATGGCCAGAGAAGGAACTGGAGTCATGCCAATACGGGGACATTCCAATGTCCAAGGTTTTGGCTCCATGGGTGTCACGGTAAGGTTAAAAAAAGAAATTCAACAAGCATTAGAAAAATTATTAGATCGTTCTTTAAGTAAAGTTAAAGGATACGATACCCATGCTTTAATTGAAGCTGCCGACGCTGGAAAAGTTGATACTTTAATTTGTATTGGTGGTAATTTATATGGTGCTAATCCCGATTCTCAGAAAGTTAAAAGGGCATTAGGTAAAATTGAAACGATTATTTATTTAGCAACAAAACCGAATCTCGGTCATTTCCACGGTTTAGCTAATCAAAATACAATTATTATTCCCGTCTTCAATCGTTTTGAAAATCCTCATAAAACTACTGTGGAATCCGGTAATAATTTTGTTCGTCTCAATGAGGAAGGAGAAACTCATCTCAAAAAAGCTGATTTAATTGCAGAAGTGGATTTCATCACAGAATTAGCCTATCGTATACATGGTGAATATCCGGTAAATTGGCGTAAACTACAAGATACTAAATATGTTCGACAATTAATAGCTAAAACAATTCCTGGATATGAGAAAATCGCCACCATTGATGAAACTAAAGAAGAATTTACCATTGGCGATCGCATTTTAAAAAGTCCTCAATTTCCTACACCTTCCGGTAAAGCCAAAATGTTTGTTACACCATTACCTATATTAAAACTTCCGGAAATAAAAGACTTTGATGTTGCTGATGGAACCCAAGGAATAGTTATCGCATTAATGACTGGACGTAGTTACGCTCAACATAATACAGTAGTTTATCAAAATGAAGATAAATATCGAGGAATACCCCATCGTAATTGTATTTTGATGAACAAAAATGATGTTGAAAAAGCAGGTTTTAAACAACATCAAAGGGTAACGGTACGAGGAAATGTCGCTCAATTAGAGAACGTCGAAATTATTTTTGGAGCAGTACGTCAAGGTGCGGGAGTGATGTTTTATCCGGAAGTAAATGCGATTTTTAAAGCGGAAGTTGAAGAGCGTTGTGGTACTCCAGGATTTAAGAGAGTTCCGGTTTTGGTTTATAAATAATCATGGAAACCTGTCATTCTCATAATCCAATTAGAAGGAAACGAAAAATCGGACAATTGTAGAGACGTGATATATCACCTCTCTACATCTTTGATATGAATAAACCGATTGGGGTTAAGAGTTAATTAACCCCGAAAATACTCAATGCACAATTGAGTAACTTCCCGATTATCACCTTCAACAAAAACCTGACGACGCATTTCTTTTAATCCTAATTGCTGAAACTGAGCAAGTTCTTTTTCTGACAAAGCCCACGGAGGACCATCTGGTTCTGCATCGGTATCTCGAAAACGGGTAATAACTATTAATGTTCCATTTGATGCAACTAATTTACCAACTGATTTTATAGTTTCTGTGCGTACATTTAAGGGTAAAGCTTGTATATTTCTGATTTCTACTACTAAATCAAATGCTTTATCCCAGGTGGAAGGTAAATCAAATAAATCTGCTACTAAATAATTTACCTGTGATTCGGGAAATCGTTGTTTACACCAATTAATTGCAGTGGCGGATATATCAAAAGCTGTTACCTGTAAACCCAATTTTTTCAATGCTTCGGCATCGTCTCCTAAGCCGCATCCTACTACTAAAGCGGATTTATTATTAGTAATAAAAGAAGATTTATCTAACCAATCTTGTAAATAAGGATGAATCTTTAATTTAGCCCAAGGTACTTGGGAAGCATCTTGATTAGCTTCACTGTACAGAATTTCAAACCATCCACTGGGGTTAGATTGTCTTAGGGACTGATTTGCCAGTGTTTTGACTCTATTTTGTATTTCTTGGGGTTTTTTTTCAAACATTTTGCTGGATTTTTGACTAAGATTATCATACCGTTTTGAAATAAATTTTAATTTACATCAGTATAAACATTAGACAACAAGTATCATTAATATTTAATTAAACGAAGGAAGAAGAAAGAAGGAAGAGCGGAGGCGGAG
>DESS01000042.1:2129-4667 GCA_002361335.1 Richelia sp. UBA3308 | reverse complement strand
TGCCCAACCCATTCACGGGCAGCATGGGGCGTATCTTCCATCCTTTGTTGCTGGGGAATTAAATCCATATGTTTAAGTTAAATCAATCATCAATAAGTTATTTTTCTTAAGCTAAAATACTGAAAATTACCGAACCCAAACGTTCTGGTAAAGGTAAGGATTCTATTAACCTATTTCTTTGAATAACTTTACTATAAACTTCCATTTTTATTTGATCATAGTAAATTCTTAAATAAAGCTTGATTTCAGTATTTATCCTGATGGTTTTTTATTGTTCAGAATAGTACAAGAAGTAGTTTAAAAATTAAATATAGCGGTTCTCAATTTCAGTCCATTGGATTCGTTTTGGCTGGTTTGTTTTTCCCTAATTTATGTATAGACCTTATATATCAATCTCTATAAGATTAAAATATGCATCTTTTTCACTAAAGTATCAAAATAGTTTTGTTGCAATATAGGTTACAAATTTTAGACTTTCAACACTCTTCTGAGAATGGCGATCGCCACTACTTTTCAAGATGATTATGTAGCATAGGTATAGATAGCCTACAAATCCGTATTACCGAGAAAAATACCCGAGCATGGTGAAAGTCTAATAAATAACAAGAAACTTTTGATATAATTTTATATAAAATTTTTGTGAATACTTTTTTATCAAAATATTTATCATAATACCTATAAAAATATTGATTAAAATTAAAAATAGTATTTATTAGTAAAATGCTTACTAAAAATTAGTTGCAAAAGTTGTACTATATTATTAAGAACTTAGCTTTTATTTATGTAATTATCTTTACGGTTTACCAAGATTTTTTATTACCATAAATTAACCTACGTTAATGCCGTTTTGTTTGCTAGTGTTGTTTGTATATTTGGCTAGAGATTATTTGGATATTATTTCTCAAGAGCTTAGAGATTAATCCGGATTTGAGACGAATAGATTTGTTGTGATGGAGAAAGCATATTTATTCGAGATATCGCTACCTTGAGTGAGTATATACATAGTTTGAATTGACTGAAATTTAATATGGGTGCTGGCGAATGATTGAGTGTTTTTAGGTACAGTTAACCCTTGTCTTAAATAATTAATTATGTCAGAAATACAACCAAACAATTCTTCTCGAGTTTCCAATAAGCTGCTTAATTTGTATGAGGAATTCACAAAGCCAACGCTGATAACTCAAACTACTGACAATTTACAAAATTTGTCCCCTATTACTGACATTGTGCAAGTCGATGAAACACGAGTTATTGTCAGAATTACCAGTAGTGATGTTGAAGGTTTGTTACCAGATTTAGAAAATTTAGGTTTTGAGGTTCTCGGTTCAGCACCAAATCTGAACTTTGTTGAAGGCTGGATGCCGATTAATTCAATTCCTCAGTTAGAGAATTTGGAAACTGACAAAATTATGGGCGTGGTACCTGTTTACGCTCCCTTAGGTGACGCAGGATTAGCAACCAGTCAGGCTGATTTTATTCAAGAAGCTGATAGGGTTCGATCTTCTTTACCTTCAGGCTTTGATGGTACAGGAGTGACTATCGGCGTGATGAGCGATAGCTATAACGTTTCAGGTAATGGCTCAGCAACTGCAGATATAGCCTCTGGAGATTTGCCTGCTGAAGGGGTGAAAGTGTTGCAGGAAGGACCTAGTAATGCAACAGACGAAGGTCGAGCCATGCTACAGTTGATTCACGACCTTGCTCCAGGCTCTGACTTAGCTTTCTCTTCTGTATTTTACGGTCAACTCAATTATGCTCAACAGATTCGTGATTTAGCCGATCCGACTAAGGGTGATGCTCAAGTCTTAGTTGATGACATTGTTTACCTAGATGAGCCTTTCTTTCAGGATGGAGTAATTGCTCAAGCTGTAGATGATGTAGTTACCAATAATGGTGTAACCTACTTTGCTTCTGCTGGAAACCGTTCTAGAGCAGCTTATGAATCAACGAGTTTCAATGCTGTTAGTGATGGGAGCTTAGATGGTATCCTAGGTAGTCCTGATGGTAGTTTGTACTACGATTTTAATTTGGGTGCTGGGACAGACACTCGGCAACAAATTACACTTGACAATAATGAACGATTTATACCATCTTTCCAGTGGGATGACCCTTTTTATACTGTTAGTGGTGTTGATACTAATCTTGATATTTTCCTTTTGGATAGCTCTGGGAGAGTTGTTGCAGCCTCAAATGATAACAACATTTTCTTTCAGACTCCTTTTGAAGCATTTAGCTTCACTAATACTACCGGCAATAGCCAAAATTACGATTTTGTTATTCGTCTGACAGAGGGGCCTGCCTCAGAACGTATCAAATACGTAGATTTCGGAGGTAGCGAAATAACTTCGGAGTATCCTCTTGATGCTCCCACTGTTAATCCTCATTCTGCAGCAGTTAATGCTCAAGCAGTAGCTGCAATTCCCTATTATGACCAAACTACACCAGAAGAATTTACTTCACAAGGACCTTCTGTCTTCCTCTTTGAGCCTGACGGCACTCGTAAGGCGACACCAGAAATCCGCCAAACACCTGATATTG
>DESS01000042.1:0-2047 GCA_002361335.1 Richelia sp. UBA3308 | reverse complement strand
TCCCAACTTCTTTGGTACTTCAGCGGCTGCTCCTCATGCCGCAGCGATCGCAGCCTTGATAACACAAGCAAATCCTACATTTACCCCAGCCCAAATCTATGAAACGTTGCAATCAACTGCCATAGATATCGATCCACCAGGTTTTGACAATGTTACCGGATATGGCTTAATCAATACTTACGATGCTATGTTTGGCTCTATTGTAGCTACCTCACTCGACTTCAATGACAACTTTGAAGATGGTGATTTACCCCTTGCTTACGAAACTAATAGTAATGGTGCGGGAAGGATTCAAGTTACCACTGAAAATAATCCCATCGGTAGCCAGCATCTTACTTTAGATACGGCTTTTGACAGATTTTCTCTCAATGAAGTAATCCTCCACGTCGATACTTCTGGCTTTAACAATGTACAACTGGGTTTCTCCCAAAGAGAATTCGGCGATTTCGATCACCCCATGCCTGCAACTTTCACAGGTTCTAATGACTCTGATGGCGTAGCCTTGAGTGTTGATGGTACAAATTGGTTTCGTTTAATTAGTTTGACTGGTAATAACTCAACAGAGACTTATCAGAGAAACACCTTTAATTTGAGTGAATTTGCAGCCAACAATGGTTTGAATCTGAACTCCAATGTACAAATCAAGTTCCAGCAATTTGGTCTTTCTGGAATTGATTCTGTAAGTTCTTCAAACAGTAGTAATGGATTTGCCTTTGACAATATTTCTGTAACTGGTACTCCTATTCCCAATAGTCCACAAATTGCCATCAGCGATAGCTCCGGTAACCCGAATGATGCTGCCATTCAATTTACTACTGCTTTATCTGAATTCGGCAACACTTCTGATAGTGACCTAGTGCGTCCCACCGATCCAGACAACAAACAGTATTTCGATATTACTAACAGTGGAGATGCTACTTTAACTATCTCAGAAGTACGCAGCAATATCAATGGAGTAACCACAAATCTTGACTTTAGTCAAGGAGATATCATTCTTAATCCCAACGAAAGCCAGCGAGTCCAACTTAGCTACACGCCAACACAAGCAGGTGAAGCTTTTAACTTGAGGAATGGTATTGTCGTAGTCAGTAATGCGGTTAACTCTTCAGAAATGCCGATTAGTCTCTCAGGTAAATCTACTTTCGAGAGTGATATTAACTACGACGGAATCGTAGGTTTTGGAGATTTAGGACCATTAAATGCCAACTGGGGATTGGATGAGCAAAGTATTAATTGGAACCCAACAGTGGATATTAATGGTGACGGCTTTGTAGGTTTTGGTGACCTTGGACTCTTGAATCAACAGTGGAATCAGGCTCTTTAAAGGTCTTATGATATTAATTGTAATAGTTATATTTGTTAATATTTGAATACATTTACGGTGAACTGTTATTATACCGTTTTTGTATAAAGATGTGCCCCTCTCGGACCTGCCCAGGTAGGCAATGTTTCCCATAGCCCCAGCCTTCCAGGCTGCGGGCGCTGCCTTCATATCTGTAATTGAAAAGCAGGGTATCTGAAATATCTTCGCCGGCTTTTAGTTATTGTAATTTAAACCGCTTAAATAGATTCAATAGTATATTAATTCAAAGATATAATGTTTTATAATAGCAGATTTTTCCGATAATTTTCCCTGTGAATATTTTTTATTCACAAGTTTATAATATTTTTTTTAAAAAGTATTTTTGCAAACTAAAATACCATTGTTTAGTAATATGTTTACTAAAAAAAAATATTAAAAAGCTGTATGATATCTTTGCTAATAAGCAGACTCTTATTTGTGCGAAAATTTATCTAATTTCGCTTAATTGACGAATTAGAAAAGTTATAGCTCAAATATTTTTTTTTATGTTCAATATGAAAACTGAGAAACATTTTTGCAACAAAAATAGAAGAGTCTTGTTTTAATAGTTGTTACTTTATTTGTGATTAATTTAGAGATTTACAAAATAATTTATTGGTGCATTCTTCCAAACTATTAATTGCCCGTTTTACCCCCGTAGAAAAAAAAAGCAGACAGCAGTAACTCGACTATTAGCAAAGGAAA
>DESS01000052.1:5332-21576 GCA_002361335.1 Richelia sp. UBA3308 | reverse complement strand
GTCCTGGTTTTATGTAGCAGAGAGTAAATAAATGTTGAGTAACGAAAAAAATAAAAGTGTTATTTCGACTGTTAATAGCGATAATTATGCTTGGTCTTCACAACGTGCTTGGGTTGAAATTGATAATGGGGCATTATCTCACAACATATTTTCATTAAAGAAATTGCTCTCGCCGGCTACTCAGTTGATGGCTGTGGTAAAAGCAGATGCTTATGGACATGGAGCGGTAAGCGTCGCCCAAACGGTGTTAAAATCGGGAGCCAATTGGCTTGGCGTTGCCACAGTGCCAGAAGGAATTCAGCTACGAGAAGCTGGTATTAAAGCACCGATTTTGATTTTAGGTGCTACTTATACTACAGAACAAGTTCGTGCAATTGCTCACTGGCAACTGCAACCGACAATTTGCAGTGCCAAGCAAGCTTTACTATTTTCCGAAATTTTAGAAGCGATAAATTTTCATTCTCCGTTACAGGTACATCTAAAAATAGATACTGGAATGTCTCGCTTAGGAATTCCTTGGCACGATTGTGCTGAATTCGTCCAATTAGTAGCACGATTGCCCAATATACAGATAAACAGCGTTTATTCTCATTTAGCAACCGCCGATAGCCCCGATCAAACTTTCATGAAACAGCAGCACCAACGCTTTGAAAGTGCGATCGCCATCCTCAATGATATTGGAATACAAATACCTAGTTTACATTTAGCAAATTCTGCTGGTACCCTAAGCGATAAATCCTTACATTACGATATAGTGCGTGTGGGTTTGGCAGTTTATGGACTTTATCCGTCAGTTCATTTGCACCATACCGTTGACTTAAAACCAGTTTTACAAGTGAAAGCCCGAGTTGCTCACGTAAAGACAATTGAAAAAGGCTGTGGTGTTAGTTACGGCCACACATTTATTGCCAGCCAGCAAATGCGCTTGGCAGTTGTTGGAATTGGTTACGCTGATGGAATACCCCGTAATCTTTCAAATCAAATGCAAGTTTTAATACGAGGAGTAAAAGTTCCTCAAATTGGTGCAATTACTATGGATCAGATAATGCTTGATATCAGCACTATACCTGATGTACAAGAAGGAGAAATCGTTACTATTCTCGGCCATGAAGGTAAAGAACAAATTACTGCCGAAGATTGGGCAAATCAATTAAATACCATTTCTTGGGAAATTCTGTGCGGCTTCAAACATCGTTTACCTCGCGTTACCGTTATCTAGATTGCCTGCTCTTGATTATTTTAGGTTTTAGCTAAATCAAAAATAGCTCTTCTCAAAAAACTTTTTTTATGATATAGTACTATAACTGAATGCGGATGTGGCGGAATTGGCAGACGCGCTAGATTTAGGTTCTAGTGCCTCCGGGCGTGAAGGTTCAAGTCCTTTCATCCGCATTTTTTATTTTTACTTACTAAATTAAATAAGATAAAGCCGACAGTGGAGCAGAAACTACAAACATAATATAATTGTGTTCCTCATGGCAACAGGTTTTACTAAACAGATAAAGTTCACTTGTGTGGACTAATTAATTTTTTTACTGGGCTAGTCGGGTTTAACAACAGTTTAAATTGTGCAGCAACTCGCCACTAAGTTGCCGAATGTGGGTTAAATTTGACCAAAAAAGAAACAGGATACAAGCCCCCGGATTTATCCGTGGAAATAAAAAAATTTTTTCCTTATTTTCAAGCCCCTCGATTTATCCTGTGGGTACTTGATAACTGATAACTGAAATGACTTCTATGCTGACTAAAGCTGATAAGATTCGGGGCAGTTGTTTGATGGCGGGTTGAAACCGTTACTTTCTTTATAACCTGTCAAGGGTGCGCGTCAAACCCTTTTCTCAAGTCAAAAGTCAAAAGTATAGCGGTTTTCCGTTGAGCGAAATATAGGAAACTACTACCGCCCAACCGGCACCCCTCTCCTTAATAAGGAGAAGGCATGGGGGTGAGTTAATGATAAGGTAAGCGTCTGTATTGCTCAGGAGTTAAGAGCTGCTCTGTAAAATATGGATAAGCCAGACATTACTTCCTACTTCACCCCGGAGCATGGGAGCAGTTATCCCGTACTTAGTTTGCACGGCTGAGCCTTCCGTGTTTTCAGATATTAAATTAGAAGGCGGATCTGCTTGGTTTTCGCGTATGAATCGAGAGATTATTTGCTAATATATTGGGTTGATTATAGCTTTAATCATGCATAAAATACATGAAAAAATGTTGACAATTGTCTACAGTTGTTAAGTCTTGTTTACAAAAACAGTAAAGGGAGAAGCTCTATATTACCCCATTGATAAATCAAGGGGCTTGTATCGAGTTTATTTTTTGGTCAAAATTAATGTCGTTTGGTAAAAGTTTCCATTGCGGAGCGTCGGTATTTTATAGTTTTAACTGATTTCGTAACCCGTCATATCAAATTCGGCTAATTACTTACTATATAACCCTATTGAAAAGATGGCGCGTATTCTACTAATCACAAATACTCATTACTCATTACTCATTACTCATTACTCATTACTCATTACAAGTATTAAATTCGATTTTTCAAACTTCCTCTCAAGCTCTGGTATATTGGGCAAAATAATATACGATAAGCAGCACCTCTATCTATAGCTGAAAGTAAACAATTAGCCTTAATATTGCAAGATTAAATTGACAGTAAATATAACTATTTTTCTACAGGTAAGCATTATATTGGTAAAATTTTGATCAATTTTGATAAATCAGGGTTTTTCATAAATAGTTAAGATTTGCAAAGTAAGTAAATATTAGGACTAAGGAACAATTATTTATTTTAAGAATATTGAGAATATGGCGGCGAAGAGCGAACAGGTATTTAGCGAAATTGTCTATAAGTAAGTCCTTAATATAAACTTCATCTCCCTGCGATCAAAAATAAATACTTTAATATCCTAAGTTTTGCTACGTATCTCTAACAATTAGTCTCTAAATCTTCGACCATTACTATATCGATACAGCTCGCCTTGTAGCTAATTTGAAAACCTTAAGCTTTCAATGTATAAACTGAAACTTACTATTTGCCGATAGCTACTTTAATATAAAAATTGAAATGTTTATTTAAGGGACAGATTATAACCATGATTTGATTATTCCAGAATAAATAATAATATTGAAATATATTATACAAATTGTCTGGATAATCAAAAAGATTATTTATAAAATTTTTTCTGTATTACTCTGATTCAACAACTGTATTATACTTAAGTGGGAATACTTAATAAATCATTTGAATAGAATACATATAAACGATATTCATGAGTAAACCAGTTAAATGATGTAAATAAAATACTCAGTACCTTTAAGTAGTCTTTACATTTTTTTTACTCATTATCTAAAAATCTCTGTTAATCTCAATACAAGTAAGTTACATGGCTGTAATTTAACTATAAAAGAAGATTAAACTAGCTCTAAACGTTGATTAACTAAGGATTTGTTACGTACATAAATTAAATACTTAGTTTGATTTATTACTATTTTTTTGAATTATATTCTTTCTATGAGAGAAAATCCGGAAAAGACTGAGCTTTATCAAATTGATTAATGGTAAAAGCAAAATGAGTACAACTCAAGAAGATGGTTACAAGTTATTTGACAAACTCCATCCGCTATCTTTATTAGCACAGTTAACTAGCCGTAATGCTACAGGCTGTTTAAAAGTATTTACTAAGTCAACTTCCTGGTATATCTACCTGGAAAAAGGTAAACTAACTTATGCTTCTTGTTCAGATAAGTTATTTGAAAGACTTGATACTCACTTACGACGATTGAACCAGCAAATCCCGACTCTAAATAGTTCGGCACGGGTACAAATGCGAATGATTTTTGAAAATAAAAATCAGCAAGAATCAATTCCTATAGCTGATTATCAAGCGATTTGCTGGTTAGTCGATCAAGATTACATAACTTACTCTCAAGCATCAACTTTAGTGAGTGAATTAGCAGCAGAAGTATTAGAATCCTTTCTTAAAATAAAAGAAGGAAGCTATGAGTTTAGCAGCGAAAATACAGATAACGAGCTACCAAACCAATTCTGTCATTTAGATTTACGTTCTTTAGTGGAAAGTGCTCAAAAGCGTTTGAGAAGTAAGACTCAAAAGCAAGGGCAAGTAACAACACCAGGTACTGCATCATCTCTAGTTGAGAAAAAAAATCTGCCATCGATTGAAGTGAAACAATTATCCGAACCCCAAGAAAAATTATTACAACAAACTGATGTCAAAATGGTAAATGAAAATAAAGACAGTAACAATACAAATATTTCAAAAAGTGCCAAAAAACGATATACAGTAGCCTGTATAGATGATAGTTTAACAATCTTGAAATCTATTAAAAATTTTTTGGATGAAGATAATTTTACGGTTGTGATGATTAACGATCCAGTTAAAGCATTGATGCAAATTCTTCGTAGCAAACCGGACTTAATTTTATTAGACGTAGAAATGCCAAATTTAGACGGTTATGAATTGTGTGCCTTGCTACGAAGACACTCAGCTTTTAAAAATATTCCCATAGTGATGGTGACTGGGAGGACTGGATTTGTAGATAGGGCAAAAGCAAAGATGGTAAGGGCTTCGGGTTATTTGACTAAACCTTTTACACAATCGGAGTTGTTAAAGGTAGTCTTTAAGTACGTTACTTGATATATCAATATTTACTGTGAATAATAGTAACCATTATTAATAGATGCTAATTAATCCTTGAGGATAAATAAAAATGAGTCTTACTTTACTCGGAACAATTTTAGTTGTGGAAGATTCACCTAGTGAATTGGAATTAATCAGCCATTTTTTACACGAGAGTGGATATAAAGTAATAAAAGCTACAGGTGGAAGAGAAGCATTAGAAAAATTAGAGTTAGAAAAGCCCGATGCAATTATTACAGATGTAGTAATGCCGGGAATGAGCGGTTTTGAGCTTTGTCGTTCTTTGAAAAAAAATCCCGCAACTCAAAAAGTTCCCATAGTTATTTGTAGTTCTAAAAACCAGGAAATTGATCGTTTGTGGGCAATGAGGCAAGGTGCTGATGCTTATGTTACTAAGCCTTATACTCGTGAAGAGCTTTTACGGGCTATTAAATCAGTAGCAATTTGAATCAATGAATAATTCAAGTATTACATTAGCTAACTCGTCAAACCCAGATAACAATAATTTGGGAGATGGCTATCTGAAATTTTTTATAAATCCCCAAACTCCTGCGATTTTGTCCATGCAGCAGACACAAGAAGCAATGGTGGTGTCTGTGGAGTCTGTGACAGCTATGCCTAATATGCCTTTTGGCATCTTGGGATTAATGAATTGGCGAAGTCGTATCGTTTGGGTAGTTGACTTATCCAAGATACTCAATTTACAATCCCCCCAGAATCGCCCCCGACAATACAGTGTAATTATTGTTCGCACTGAATCGATGATTTTGGGTTTAGTGGTGCATGAAATTATTGGTACTCTCAGGTTTAGTAGTGATGAAATTCGCTCTCCTTTAGGGCAGGTTGCATCTAGTTTAGTTCCCTATTTACGCGGATGTATTGTTCAACAAAAAGAAATATTACTGGTGTTAGATGCACAACCTATAGTGCATTCTTCTAATCTCCGCAGTCACTAGGGTGTACGGCACAATTAATAGATGTTTAGTGTAATAATTTACCACGAACCGGCAATAAATTCATGCTTAATAAAACAGATTCGGCCTATAATGGTGATGCTCAAGATAGAGCATCACTTATTTCATCTTCTAACAAGAGTGATAGTCTAGTAGAATTATCTTCCTCTTCAGAAAATCAAGGAAATACTCATAATGTTTCTTCTAGTATTTCCTCTAATACTTCTTCTAATACTTCCTCTAATAATTTCATTGCTAATTCAATTGCTAGATTCAAACGCTTAAGTTTAAGTACTAAAACTACAATTGTGGCGATCGCAATGGCAACAGTTCCAGTTTTGGTAATTGGTGCTGGTGCTTATATTGTTGCCAGTCAATCTGTGAGCAACAAGGTTTCTGAGTTGCAGCAAGCAGAAGCAAAAGGTTTTGCGGATGAAATTAACCGTTTCATGTCTGAGCGGTATGGGGATATTCAGGTATTAGCTAATTTGCCGATTATCAGTAACTCTAGGGTTAATTCTGCTCAAAAAAGAGCCGTATTAGATGGCTTACTAGATAAGAATGTTCAAGCTTATAAAGTATACGACAGTATTGGCATTTTTGATTTGAATGGGAATTTAATTGTTCAATCCCAAGCAAGTAATTTTGGCAATCAAGGTGATTTAAATTATTTTCAGGATGCAATAAATGCCATAAACAGTGGGCAAGCTTTTATCAGTCAGCCGGTATTTTCTAAGTCTACTAATAGCTTCAATATTTATACCGCTGCTCCAATTAAGAATTCTCAAACTGGAAACACTACATCTGTAATTGTAGCGCGGATGCCGGTTGATTTATTGCAAAAAGCGGTACAAGATTTTGCCGCTGTGGGACAAGAATATCACGTGGCTGATGCTCAAAATAAAATTTTTCTGAGTGCCGATAAAGATATGGTTGGTAAACCACTTTCAGAAGAATTTCCTAAAATATCTCAACAAGCTACCACAGAAAACGCCGATAGTTTCGTTATCAAACATGACAATCATCCAGAAACTGAATTGGTAAGCTACATACCATCTAAAGAACAAACACCAATACCAGATTTACAGCCCTTGAATTGGGATGTAGTTTTAGCAACAAGTGCTTCTAATGCATTTGCACCCCAAAGAAATTTGCTGCTAACTATCGCTTTAGGAACCGGATTAACGGCGATCGCTGTAGCATTTGTTGCCGCTTGGTTAGCAAAACAGGCTACGCAGCCAATTTTAAACGCCACAACAGCAGTGACAAAATTGGGTAAAGGTGAATTTAATACCCGTTTGCATGTGGGAGCAGAAGATGAAATTGGGCTGTTAAATGCCAATATCAATCAAATGGCATCCCAATTACAGTTGCTAGTAAAAGAACAAGTTGCAGTTGCTCAAAGGGAAAAGTTAAAAGCAGATATTACCCTACATATCCGTAAAAGCCTCAGTGTTGATGATATTAATAAAACAGCGGTTCGAGAAATTCGTCAAGCGTTGAAAACTGATAGAGTCGTTGTTTACAAGTTTAATCCCGACAATTGGGATGGGAATGTGGCTGCCGAATCGGTGAGTGCTGGTTTTCCCAAAATGATGGGGGCTTATATTGATGACCCTTGTTTTGCTCAACGTCAAGTGCAAATGTATAAAAACGGGCGCGTGCGGGCAATTAACAACATTTATGAAGACGCTGGTTTAAAGAAAGCCGCCTGCTACGTGAAAATGTTAGAAAAGTTTGCAGTTCAAGCTAATTTAGTTGCACCAATTTTAGTAGAAGACAACTTAATGGGTTTATTGATTGCCCATAATTGCCAAAGCCCCCGAGAATGGCAGCAACAGGAAATTGATTTGTTTCAACAATTAGCAATTCAAATCGGTTTTGCTTTAGAACAAGCTCAACTATTAGAGGAGTTAGACAAAGCGCGACTATTAGCCCAAAGTGATTCTGAAGACGAAAGAAATCAAAAAGAAGAACTGCAAATGCAGTTGATTGAGTTGCTCAGTGAAGTAGAAGGTGCAGCCCAAGGTGACTTAACAGTACGTGCTGACGTTACCGCCGGTGACATTGGTACGGTTGCTGACTTTTTCAACTCGATTGTAGAAAATTTACGTGACATTGTTACTCAAGTTAAAAGCTCCGCTAGCAAAGTGAATCAAGCAATTGGTTACAACTCTGGTGCGATTAACTCTTTAGCAGAAGAAGCCCTTTCCCAAGCAGAGGATATTACGCGTACTTTGGATGCTGTCGATCAAATGACGCGATCGATCCATGCCGTAGCAGAAAATGCTCAAGAAGCAGCTACCATTGCCAATACTGCCAAAAGTACCGCTACCAATTCTGGAAAAGCAATGGAGTTAACGGTACAAAATATTTTAGGGTTGCGGGAAACTATAGGCGAAACTGCGAAAAAAGTAAAACGTTTGGGTGAATCTACTCAGCAAATTTCTCGTGTGGTAGCATTGATTAACCAAATTTCTATGCAAACCAACCTATTGGCAATTAATGCTGGAATTGAAGCAGCACGTGCTGGGGAAGAAGGGCAAGGTTTTGCTGTAGTAGCCGAAGAAGTCGGGGAACTAGCAGCAAGAAGTGCCGCTGCGACTAACGAAATAGAACAAATCGTGGAAAATATCCAGCGTGAAACTACTGATGTTGTCCAGGCAATGGAAGTAGGAGTATCCCAGGTGGTGCAAGGGACGCAAATTGTAGAAGATGCTAAGCTGTCATTAAGTCAGATTCTAGAAGTTTCACGCCAAATAGATGATTTGGTACAGTCGATTTCTACAACTACCAATCGTGGTGTAGAAACATCTCACCAAGTTAGTCTTTTGATGAAAGAAATTGCTGCTGTTTCACAGCGGACTAGTACTTCTTCCCGTCAAGTTTCCGAATCGTTGCAACAAACTGTTGCTATTTCCCAACAATTACAAGATAGTGTCGGTACATTTAAGGTTAGTTAAAAGTAATTGGTTACTACTAATTGAGTTTGTAGTTATAAATGACTAAAAACTAATAACTAATAACTAGAAACTAATAACTAATAACTAATAACTGATGACTAATGGCTAGGGACAAATAATATGTCACAGGACAAAGAATTTGAAATCCAGATGCAGTTTCTGGAGGAGGCTAGCGATTACCTCAACACTATTGAAGGTGTATTGCTAGAAATCGACACCAGCAACCGCATCGATTTGGAAAAGATAAACGCCGCTCTTCGAGCCGCTCATTCCATAAAAGGAGGAGCGGCGATGATGGGATTTCGCTCCCTGAGCGATTTGGCTCATCGTCTGGAAGATTCCTTCAAAGTTCTCAAAACTAGGAAAAGCTCTTTAGAAGTAGATACTCAGTTACAAAGTTTACTTCTTTCTGGAGTTGATTGGCTGCGACAGATAGTAGAATTACATTCAGAAGGTCATCAATTAGATGAGCAGTGGTTAGCAAATTTTTGTTACCCAGTATTTGAAGAATTGCACGAGCGTTTGGGGGATCCAACTCCAGAAGATGCTTCTTCAATGCTATCGCCTGAAGATGGGCAAGATATTATACCATTGCTGTTTGAAACTGAAGTCGAAGGGTGTTTGCAGCGTCTGGAGTCAGTATTAGCTGACAGCAAGCAACCTTGTCTAAAAGAAGAAGTTGCCATTATGGCGGCGGAGTTGGGTGGCTTGGGTGAAATGCTGCAATTAAAGACTTTTAGCAGCTTTTGCGAATCAGTTCAACATCACTTGGAAGTTGCCCCAGCTTCTCAAGTCGAAGAAATCGCTCGTGCAGCCCTTGCTGGCTGGCGACGCTCCCAAGCCTTAGTTTTAACTTCTCAGATTGAAAGTCTACCTACTGAGTTGGAGTTGGGTGAGGCGCAGTTTCTTCAGTCTTCAGCATCAGTGGAATTAGAACAAGATTCTTCACAATCAACAGAAGTTGTAGAACAAGTAGAAGATACAACAGAGGAAAATTGGCTTGTTGATGATATAATTAGCGCAGATTTTGAAGCATTGGAAGCAGCTTTTGCTCAAGAAAGTGCTGTTTCCGAATTTGATGAAGTTGAGGTACATACACCCTTCTCTGCCCAAGAAATATCCGCAACGGATTACCAACCATTCGTCGAGCGCAAAGCAGAAGCAGTGGCAGCTCGAAGCAACGAGCCAGTAGAAAATACAGTCCGCGTTCCCAGCAAGCAACTCGAAGAAATCAATGATTTATTCGGCGAACTGATTATTCAACGCAACGGACTAAATTTACAAATGGAAAGATTGCGTAAACTAGTTCGCAATCTCAGTCAAAGGGTGCAAGTTCTCGAACGCGAAAATCAACATCTCCGTACTGCATATGATAAAATAGCAACCCAAGCTTATGTACAATCAACAGTTCCATCTCTAGCCCTAGTTCCGGGAGATAACCCAAATCATGAGTCGGATGGCATCAATAATGAATTTGATGCTTTAGAAATGGATCGCTACAATGAGTTGAATTTGCTTTCCCAGGAAGTGATGGAAACCATCGTCATGGTGCAAGAGGTAACAACAGATGTTCAAATTAGCCTTGACGATACAGATAATATTTCCCGGAAATTAAATAAAACCTCAAAACAATTACAACGTAAACTAACTCAAGTGCGGATGCGTCCGCTATCGGACTTAACCGATCGTTTTCCTCGGGCTTTGCGAGATTTGTGCGTGGAATACGGTAAAAATGTACAGTTAAAACTAGAAGGCGCTAACATTCTCATTGAAAGAAGCATTTTAGAAGCTTTAAACGATCCTTTGATGCATCTGCTGAGAAATGCCTTTGACCACGGCATTGAAGACCCTGCTACCAGAATACAACAAGGTAAGCCAGAACAAGGTTTAATTGAAATTAAAGCTACAAACCGTTCCAATAATACCATAATTACCATGCGCGATGATGGTAAAGGTATTTCCTTGGATAAAATTCGCGATCGCGCCATCAAAATGGGTTTGGATGCATCTTTAATTAATCAAGCTACGGACGAAGAAATATTATCGTTAATTTTTGAGCCAGGATTTACTACCTCAGACCAAGTTACAGCATTATCAGGTCGTGGTGTAGGTATGGATGTGGTTCGTAACAACCTCAAACAGGTACGAGGAGATATCAAAGTCGATACTGTACCCGGAGTTGGAACCACCTTTACACTGTCAATGCCTTTCACACTCTCGGTTTCCCGAGTTCTGTTGGTAGAAAGCAGTCGAATGTTACTTGCTTTCCCCACAGATGTGGTAGAAGAAATATTCTTACTTGATGAACAACTTGTTTTCCAAGTGGGTGGTGGGGAAGTTCTAAGTTGGCAAGGAAAAACTTTACCTTTGATTGGGCTTAATGATTATTTACAGTTTAACTGTCCTCGTTATGATAGTCCCGATTTAGAAACTCCCCCAGCAATTAATGCTATTAGCGTGTTGATTGTCAAAAACAACAATCAGTTAGTAGCAATACAAATCGATCGTTGTTGGGGAGAAATGGAAGTTGCAATTCGTCGCGTTGAAGGAGATATACCTTTACCACCGGGCTTTAACAACTGTACGATTCTCGGTGATGGAAGGGTAGTAGCTTTAGTTAACGTTGGGGAATTACTTTATACCATAGCAGCCAACGAACGTAATCCTAAAAACAATCAACTGCCATCAACAAGGTTAAAAACAGCTTTCCTCAATCAAACAGAAGAACAAGCTGTAGAACATATAAGTAAGGGTAAAGGTACAATTTTGATTGTAGATGATTCAATCAATGTGCGACGGTTCTTAGCATTAACTTTAGAAAAAGGCGGGTATCAAGTAGAACAAGCAAAAGACGGTCAAGATGCTTTAGAAAAACTTCAAAGTGGTTTGAGTGTACAAGCTGTTATTTGTGATATAGAAATGCCTCGCATGGATGGTTACGGCTTTTTAGGTCGAATAAAATCAAATAGCGATTTAAGAAATATACCCGTTGCCATGCTGACTTCTCGTAGTAGTGAAAAGCACCAACAATTAGCAATACAATTAGGTGCCGGTGCATACTTCTCTAAACCCTACAACGAACAAGAATTACTACGAACTTTGGACAATATTATTTTTCCTACAGCCCGAATTAGCAAAGGTTAATTAATTATTAATTTCTAATAAAAATAAGCCCGGTATCTTTTAGACACCGGGTTTTTCACACTTTGTATAAGAGGATGGGCACAAAAGTTACAAGTAATATCAAGTCCGGCTAATTACTTACTATATAACCAAGACTTAAGAATGGCGGTTATTACCAACATAACCATGAAGACTCGTTACTCGTTACTTGTTACTCATTTATCCCCCCGGAGAACTTTAAACCGCCTTTAAAAGGCGGGAGAGGGGGATAATCCGATAATTGCCTTAAAAACGATACTTATTCAACATCCTTATACGGCATGTTAGTGTATTTCATGCAACCGAAATCCATATACAATACAGCAAATTTCATTTGTGGGGAAGGTACATGTACTACAAGAGTTTAAAAAAATAGTACTGTACTTCATTTATCTCAAAACTGCTGTAATACTCATCAAAATATCGGTAATTGTTTGGCAAGGAACCTTCTTTTATACATTTTTGTCAGCAATGCATTTATTGTTAATTTTTGTTGAAAAAATCTTTTATTTTTTTTACAAACTTACAGTTATTAGCTGGATTTTTTACGCATATTTCTGATTAACAGAGTGTTTAATTTTTTTAGTATTTATTAATTCAACCTAGTGATTTAATATACATAGTTTTTGGATGAAATATTGTAAATTGATGATGAGAACAAAGGTGATTTGTAATTCTAGCCTTAAGAATACAGATATTATATTAAGTAAGATTTTTTATCGACTACATATGTTGCATTAAAGTATGCATTTGGATCAGACAGAATACTTGTAAAAAAATTAACTATTTTGATTGATTACATAGTACCAACCGTTCCTTTAAAAATAGAATTTATTCCCAAAATAATTTTAGTTTTACTGATATTTACATACATTTATAACATCAATTACATTTTATTTTTAATTCATTGTATTCTTTCATAAGATGCAAGTATCAAGCCAGCTAAATTTTGTTTTAACTTATACTTAGCCGAGAAGTTGTAATAATTATAATCATAAAATTCACAAAATAATTTCAGATACTTACTTGAGAAAAACCCCAATATAAGCAATGAATTATAACTCTAAAATATCTCCGGAAAAAAAATCAGTTAAAACAGCTTCCTCCAAGACACGAAATCCTTGGCTAAAAAAGTTTTATAATCAACCAATTAGCCGCAAACAACTGATTGCTTTAATATTTTGTCAACTGGTATCTATTTTGGGAATAGGTATCAGAGGTACCTTAATTATTAGCCAAGGTTTGCAGAATCAGTTACTCGAACAAGCCAAGTCAGAAATTGCGGTATCAGATATTAATTACAATATCAAAATCAATCAAATGGGCTTTGGTTTTCGGGGACAATCGGATAACAATGCGATTATTACAGCAGCGACTGTAAATGATTCCGGTACTTCTTTAAGCGAGACTTTGAGAACTTATGTCAAGCAAATTTTGCAAAACGAAATCAAAGCTAGAAATATTGAATATGCGACTTTGGTAGGTAAAGATAAAAAAATTATTGTCAATGCTAACGCTAACCGTGCGGGTGAAACTTTTAACCCGGAAAACTTAGTTAATCAGGTTTTGGAAAATCCTCAACAAATTAAAGCGAGTGCTATTGTTAGCGCTTCAGAATTAAGTCAAGAATCGCCACCATTGCCGAATGGTGTAAGAAATCAAGATGCTTTAATTCGCTACACTGTTACACCTATAAGAGATCCACAAACCCAAGAAGTTGTCGGTGCTTTAATTTCTGGGGATATTGTCAACGGTAAATACGAAATTGTAAAGGGAACCGTGCAAGCTTTTAATGATGGTTACAGTGCTGTTTATTTAAATCTACCAACAGGAGGATTTGAATTGGCAACATCTGTTCAGAATAATCCCCAAGGAAATATTAATCGAAACACAACTAATGTACCTTTACCTACTCAAAGTAAATCTTTATTAGAAGCAGCAGCAAAAGCTAAAGGTAAAATAGTTACCGGACGCATGAGTATAGAAGGTATAAATTATACAGTCGCAGCCAAAGCTATTCCCAATCAAATAATTGAAAAAGCAGGGGAACAAGAACGTGTTTATTTAGATCAACCTCCTGCAATTTTAGTGCGAGGAACTCCGGAAACAGCCCTGAATAATTTATTGATAGAAAGTTTGTTAGAACAAACTCTAACTGTGCTAATAGCCTTATTATTAGTTGGTTTGTGGGCACTAATTTTACGTAGAGGAATCATTCGTCCAATTGAAAACCTGCAAGAAACCGCACAAAAATTTGCTTCAGGCGATCGCACTTCCCGTGCGGAGGTTTTTGCTACTGATGAAATTGGTGATTTGGCTGTGATTTTCAATACTATGGCTGAAAACATTACCGCACAAGTACGCCGTCAGGAAATAGAAACACAAGTAGCATTACAATTAAGTCAAATTACCAGCAGTATTCGAGAAACTCTCAATATTGAAAAAATTCTCAAAACATTAGTTACAACTACGCGAGAAACTTTACTAGTAAATCGAGTGATTTTCTATCGTTTAAATGGATCCCAAGGTGAGATAATTGCTGAATCTCTAGATTACACTTTAAATGCTGTTATTGGGACAAAAGTTGACAATCCCTATCAGGTTACAGAATACCCTGAAGAATATGAATTTGGCAGCATTCAAGCGGTGGAAAACATTCAAGATTTACGTTTGAATCAATCCTATCTCCAACAACTCCAGGATTTGGATGTTAAGGCATTTTTACTTGTACCAATTTTCGTAAATGGTGAATTATACGGTTTATTGGTAGCTCATGCCACAGGAGGTAGGCGCTATTGGGAAGAAATAGAAATCAATTTGTTAAGACAAATTGGCATTCAAGCAGGTTATGCTATAGAGCAAGCAGAACTTTTACAACAAATAGAGTTGGCACGTGAAAAAGCCGAAGCTGCTTCCCTTGAATCTCAACAGCAAGAAGAAAAACTGGAAATGCAGCTTTTGCAACTGCTTAGTGATATTGAAGATGTCGCAAATGGTGACTTAACAGTACGCTCAGATGTAATTGAAGGAGATATTGGTACTGTTGCCGACTTTTTCAACTTAGTCATTGAAAGTTTACGGGAAATTGTTACTAAAGTCAAAACATCAGCTTCTGAGGTTAATGACTCTGTGGGTTCTAACTCTAATGCTATCGGCAGATTAGCAGAAGATGCAAAAATCCAAGCAGCAGAAATCAGCCGTACCCTATTATCAGTTGATAAAATGAATGATTCGATGAAAGCAGTAGCGCAAAACGCTCATGAAGCTGCTTTAGTCGCTAATTCTGCTGCTACCACCGCCACAGAAAGTGGTGCAGCAATGGATTTAACAGTAAAAAATATTGCTCATTTACGACAAACCGTTGGTGAAACAGCGAAAAAAGTAAAACGCTTGGGTGAATCTACTCAACAAATTAGTAAAGTAGTAGGATTAATTAATCAAGTTTCCATGCAAACCAACCTGTTAGCAATCAACGCTGGAATCGAAGCATCCCGTGCAGGTGAAGAAGCACAAGGTTTTGCAGTAATCGCTGAAGAAGTAGGGGAGCTTGCAGCAAGAAGTGCTTCGGCGACAGAAGAAATCGAGCAAATAGTAGAAAACATTCAGCGAGAAACCAGCGAGTTAGTACAATCAATGGAGCTTGGTGTTTCTCAGGTGGTAGAAGGAACTCGTGTAGTTAAAGATGCTAAATATTCCTTGAATGACATTTTGCAGGTTTCCCGACAAATAGATACTTTAGTTAAATCGATTTCCCAAGCTACTGCATCTCAAGTAGAAACATCTCAAGAAGTTAGTCAGTTGATGAAAGATATCGCCGATATCTCCCAACGTACTACAATTGCTTCCGAGTCTGTTTTCTTGTCACTACAACAAACCGTGGAAATTTCACAACGACTTCAGGATAGTGTTGGTACGTTTAAGGTTAGTTAAGAATTTAGAATGGCCGAATTTAGAATTTAGAAGTAAGAAGTAAGAAGTATTAAGGTAATAAGTCATGTCTTTGAGGATATAACTCAGCATCGAACCCGCTAGCCAATTTCTGCCAATTTCTCCTTCTTCTGTTGCTTTCTTGATCATATTTTAATCTTAAGAACCTTTTTACAAATATCTAGACATAATATTTAATTTAAAATTATGGAATAAATCTCACACACTATTTCTTACAATCTCTCACATGGGTCAATACCTTCTACAATCTTTTTCATTTTGGTTTTATATTTGCGAAGCCCGTCAAGGCGGGAGCTAAAACAGTGAACTATCGATAGTAAGTCTTGAGTTAATTCTTCATGGGGGGAGAGAGTTTGAGCATTAGCAATAATTACCGATCCTCCACCCCACTGCACTATTTGCTCCACCAATTCAAATCCGAATCTACATAAGCGATCTTTATGGGCTACATATAATAATTTCAATTCCCCTTCAATTGCCCATTTGATAATTTGAAGAAATTTTGGACGCTTGAAGTTTAAGCCACCACCTATTTCTTGTATTGTTTGCGTTACGCAAACACC
>DESS01000052.1:4833-5279 GCA_002361335.1 Richelia sp. UBA3308 | reverse complement strand
GCCAAGCAAAACTTTTCCATTGCTGATACTTGGCTTTGCAAATCTTCTTTTTGGTTCCTAGAAGAAACTCGGCAGTATATTACAACCTTGCTTGGTAATTTACCTGTTTTGATGCTTCTGGCTACAGCTAAATGCGATTCAGTATAGATTCGCTGATTACCTAAAGTGCGGTTTGGAATCAATCTCCCTTCCTGCTCCCAACGGCGAAGCGTCGATGCTGACACGCCCACTTTATTACCAAATTCCGAAACTTTCCACATAACTTATTCAAATTGAAGAACTATGAATAAGTTTAGTCAATAATGAGCGCGATTTATTCTACCTCTCACTCAACTGCTGCCGCAAATCCCCTATCGCTAACCCAGTTCCTTGCTCTGATGCAACTTTTAACACGCGACTAATAAGTGTGGACAAATCAACTTCCGGAAAATAGCAGCTAAACGATC
>DESS01000052.1:4587-4792 GCA_002361335.1 Richelia sp. UBA3308 | reverse complement strand
AACTATCTCCTGACAAACCATAATGCCCGAATTTAGAATGCCCGAATTTAGAATTTAGAATGCCCGAATTATATTCACGACTACCCCCTCAACTGCTGCCGCAAATCCCGTATCGCTAACCCAGTTCCTTGCTCTGATGCAACTTTTAACACGCGACTAATAAGTGTGGACAAATCAACTTGCGGAAAATAGCAGCTAAACGATC
>DESS01000052.1:0-4540 GCA_002361335.1 Richelia sp. UBA3308 | reverse complement strand
AACTATCTCCTGACAAACCATAAATACTCAAACCGCTTTTCTTAAATAACCAAACTTCTGGAACTTTGTAATGTAGAAAATCTTCAGCGGCACTATAGGAAGTAACATCAATTTCAATTACCAAATCCGGTGGTGGATCGACTTGCCAATCAATTTTGTCTTTACCCACCGCAGCTTGCCAGTTATCAATATAAAAACAGTAGTCTGGCTCAATTCCCCCTTCTTCAGGAATCTCCATTGTAATCGGCATGAAAGCTTCGTAATTGCTAGTTTTGCTGTCTAAGAGTGCTTTAACAATATCGGCTAAAATGTTGGCTTCACGCCCGTGTCTAGGCAGGGGACTCATAAGTAAAATTTCACCATTACGGTACTTAATCCTGGGAATAGAGCGATCGCCACGGCTATCGCGCAAATTACAATAATCTTGCCATGTTCCAGGCATTCTTACTACTGTTCCAGGAGGAAGTTGAGTATGGGAGCGGGAAATTACGGCGTACATAAGCTATCCGTTACATAAGACCTACTCAAATATGATCGTGACTAAACATATCTAATCACAATGCTTGATGCTTACTTCCTGCTTCCTTCGGTCGATGTCGGCGGCATCAACGAGTCCACAGGCTTCTACGGTCTAACTTACCGCAATATGTATCGAAGTTATGCAAAAACTTCTTTTGAGGCGCTACTAACGACCCTCTGTCCAGGTCACTTTCCCCTCGCTTGCGGCAGGTTTATCCGACCCCAGTTAATTCTGGAGGGCCTATCCTCTGATGGCAACGGTAAAACCGATAATTAACGTGAGTATTATAGCAGATCCTCTCACATCTTGCATCAATAAATCTTGATTAATTTTAATCACTCAATACTAATCTCAAAGTTTTTAATTTATCTATGAAAACCAAGTTATTGTAGCTTTTTAACGCCTGTGATTACCAGTGCAGTCCTTATACTGATAAATGCAAGATATGAACTGCCCGCAAAAAAAGGTAATTAACACAGGAACTATCTAAAATGTCTGAATTTTCTAAAAATCTGGCATTCGTTATCGGAATTAATAATTATACCAACGGCATTTATACTCTACAAAATGCGGAGAATGATGCCAAAAAGCTGGCAGAAGTGTTGCGTAAAAAACATGGTTACCAAGTTTTTTTGTATTTAAACGAACAGGCTAATCTCAGTAATTTAAATCAACTTTTAGAAAAAACGCTACTAGAACAAGTAAGTGAAAATGACCGCATACTCTTTTACTTTGCTGGTCATGGAATAGCCCTGAATGGGGATGATGGCCCGCAAGGTTATCTAATTCCCCAAGATGCTAAACTAGGGGACACCAATACCTACCTGTCAATGTCCAAGTTGCAGCAATCCTTGGATGAATTACCCTGCCGTCATTTCTTGGGAATCTTGGACTGCTGCTTTGCTGGAGCCTTTCGTTGGTCAAGCAATAGAAATTTGTTACCTGCACCACAGGTAATCTACAAGGAGCGTTATGACCGTTTTGTTGCGGAACCGGCTTGGCAAGTAATAACTAGCGCAGCTTATGACCAAAAAGCCTTAGATGCTCTTAATTTTAACAGAAAAGGTGACCGTGACCATTCTCCCTTTGCGGCGGCATTAATCGAAGCCCTTGAAGGCAACGCTGATACCTCGCCTCCAGCTACCAATAATCAGCCTCCGGGAGATGGGGTAATTACTGCTACCGAACTCTACATGTATTTGCGGGATACCATTGAACCAGCTACAGAGGAACAACGCCACAGACAAACTCCCGGTATTCACCAATTAAAAAAACACGATAAAGGAGAATACATCTTCCTTTCTCCAGTACATCCACTCAATTTACCACCAGCACCACAGTTAGATTCAAACAAGGTTCCATATCGAGGTTTGAAATCATTTCGTGAGGAACACAGCGAATTGTTTTTCGGTAGAGATGAATTGGTAGAAAAGTTACGGGTTTTTATCAGTAATTATACCCTAACAGTAGTCTTGGGCGCTTCAGGTTCGGGTAAGTCTAGTTTGGTAAAAGCAGGATTAATTCCCAAGCTGAAGGAAGAAGAGGATGATAAATGGTATATTTTGGAACCTATTCGTCCTGGTAAGACTCCCTTGCAAGTCTTAAATAAAGTTTTAAAAAAAGCCGAATTGCCAGAAGTAACAGTCCAAAATCCACAACAGAACCTGGCTCACAGCATTGATGTTTGGGGAAAACACAACCCCAATTCTAAGTTATTACTATTTATTGACCAAACCGAAGAAATAATTACACTTTGTAAAGACAAAAAACAGCGTAAGGAATTTTTTCAACAGATACTCAAAGCAATAAATGCCCATCGCGATAAATTGCGAGTGGTGCTATCTCTACGCTCTGACTTTGAACCGCAAATTAGAGATGCTGGCTTAAAGTTTCTCCCCGAAGACTATGATCTCGAAGATGCTGAACTGAGAAGACGTTGGCAACGCGGACGATTTATTGTAACAGCGATGACACGAAGAGAACTGCGAGAAGCGATTGAGAAACCCGCAGAAGCACGGGTGATGTATTTTCAACCAAACGAACTTGTAGAAGAATTGATTGATGAAGTAGAAGATATGCCAGGAGCATTGCCTCTGCTTTCTTTTACCTTGAGGGAACTTTATTTTAAGTATTTAGAGCGACAACAGGAGGCAAAAAACGAAGGTAGAATTACTGAGCGGGTGCTGATTGAAGAAGATTATCAAGAGTTGGGAGGGGTAATCCAATCACTAACTCAAAGGGCCGATCAGGAATATGATGCCTTAGTTAAAGAGAATTCAGCTTATGCCCAGGTTATCAAACATGTTATGCTGCGGATGATTGCCCTTGGTGGAACTCAATTAGCACGCAGGCAAGTACCGTTATCGGAACTAAAATATGCATCTGAAGAAAAAGATGGTTTAGTTGAAAAAGTGATTGAGCGCTTTACGAAAGCACGGTTACTAGTCAAAGGACAAGATGATGATGGGAATTTTTATGTGGAGCCTGCACATGATGCTTTGATCCAGGGATGGGAAAAGTTGCTGGCATGGAGAGAGGAGAATAAGCAGAATTTACCTCTACAACGGCAGTTGACTTGGGCGGCACAGGAGTGGAAAAACGCTGAAAATAAGGACAAAGAACAGCGAAAAGGACTTTTAGACAAGGTTGCTCATGTTTTAAATCGGTTAAATCGAATTACTGCCGAAAACTTATTAATTAAAATTCCTACTCGGCTAGCTCCAATTTTACGGCGATATGCCAAAGCCATGACGCTGGGCGTATCGCAGAATCAACCAGAACAACCTTGGCACAAACCCACTCAGTTTCTTTGGAATAGTAATCCTTATTTGGTGTTCTTAGATCGAAAACTTCATAGTGATAACAATTGGTTAAACCAATTAGAGACAGAATTTGTGCAAGAAAGTGTTTTGCAAAAACGCCAAAATATTAGTTGGCGGTGGGGAATTCTGATTGGGGTTATTATGAGCGGGTTGACTATTGCCGCTTGGTGGCAATGGCAACGCTCAGAGAGCATTCTGTTACAAGAAATACAAGAAAGTAATACCCTTGCTAACAACTCACTAAAACTCTCTAATCAAGGAAAATATTTAGATGCCTTAATAGAAGGGTTACGAGCAGGAAAACCACTACAAAACAGACAAGTTGATGCTTTTTCTTTACAGGTTATAGCCTTACACAAAGGTGTATATGAGATTAGAGAACGTAACAGTTTAGAAAGTCATGACTCTGAGGTCACAAGCGTGGCATTTAGCCCCGACGGCAAAACCATCGCTACTGCTAGTGCAGACAAAACGGTGAAATTGTGGAATTACCAGGGGCAGGAGATTAAAACCCTAAGAGGTCATGGTTTTGGGGTCAGGAGCGTAGCATTTAGCCCCGACGGCAACACCATTGCTACTGCTAGTGCGGACAACAGCGTGAAGTTGTGGAATTACCAGGGNNCAGGGGCAGGAGATTAAAACCCTTACAGGGCATCAAGATTGGGTCACAAGCGTGGCATTTAGCCCCGATCGCAAAACCATCGCTACTGCTAGTGCAGACAAAACGGTGAAATTGTGGAATTACCAGGGGCAGGAGATTAAAACCCTAAGAGGTCATGGCAATTGGGTTAGGAGCGTGGCATTTAGCCCCGACGGCAAGACTATTGCTTCTGCAAGTGACGACAGGACAGTGAAGTTGTGGAATTACCAGGGGCAGGAGATTAAAACCCTAAGAGGTCATGGCAATTGGGTTAGGAGCGTGGCATTTAGCCCCGACGGCAAGACTATTGCTTCTGCAAGTGACGACAAAACGGTGAAATTGTGGAATTTCCAGGGGGAGGAGATTAAAACCCTAAGAGGTCATGGTTTTGGGGTCAGGAGCGTAGCATTTAGCCCCGACGGCAAAACCATCGCTTCTGCAAGTGACGACAGGACAGTGAAGTTGTGGAATTTGGAGAGACCGGAGATTAAAATCCTAAAAGGTCATGACTCTGCGGTCACAAGCGTGGCATTTAGCCCCGACGGCAACACCATCGCT
>DESS01000268.1 GCA_002361335.1 Richelia sp. UBA3308 | reverse complement strand
AACATTACAAATACACCTACAGATTTTTTTTCACTTGTCTGAAATTTAGTTATTAACCTGAGTTTCTGAATATATATAGACAATTAAACCCCAAATAATTGCATTGAATATTGGTGACATAATTGTCAGGAGACGCGGATCTGTCCATATGTAGTTCATTAGAAATCTCTATAAATATTTATTGACTAAAATTTATTGACTAAATGTAATTTACTTACATCTTTTTTCAACACTACGATCGCTATCTACTCAAAGTTGATTTTGCCTTCCTCGCGAAACATGCTCTTAATCAGAAGGTTTTATTGCTCCTTAATATTCATTAAATGATAAATATTCTCATTTGTAAATAGACTAAATGTTAAGTATTGTATCTTTTTATGTAAAAAAACCATTGCAAAAATCCTATTATTGAGGATTCATAGTCTATTACACCTTATTTGAGGATATGTGTAACAAGTTATAATTTATCAGTAACTTTTTAGTAAATAAGAAATTTTAGCAACAGAAAATAGCTAAGCTGCTACGCATTTAACTTGTATATTCATTTGTAATTTCTTAATAGCTACAACTCTTGCTGTTGTTAAACCCCTTCTTCCTTCTTCCCTCTTCCTTCTTCCTTGCTGTTGTGCATTTTAAATGCACAACAGCTTAGTACCGCTGCGCGGAAGTCAAAACAGACCGCGCCTCCTTAGAGCAAAAGTCAAAAGTATTCTAATATAAAGGTTTTAAGCTTTTGATATAGTTGCTTTATTTATGCCGTGCTGTACTAGTAATAAAGACCAAAAAAAGCGATCGCCGTAGGAGGGATCGGTTTTCCAGTTAAGGAAACAGGGGAGCAAGTCAGACTTAGTGTGGGTTGGCGCATAACAACTCACTATACACAATTTGGTATCTTTATAAAAACCGATAACAACGGCAACTTTCTTTATGCTTACTTCTACCAAAGAACTTCTAGAGACAGCCCAAAAACATTCCTATGCCATTGGTGCTTTCAATTTGTATAATCTCGAAGGAGTCAAAGCGGTTGTCAATGCTGCCGAAGCCGAAAATAGTCCCGCAATAATCCAAATCCTGCCTGATGTATTAAATTACGGCGGTTCTTCCCTGATTGCGCTCTTTTTAGAAGCTGCAAACTCGGCAAAAGTCCCGATGTCAGTTCACTTAGATCATTGTGGCGATCGCACTATTATCGAAACGGCTTTAGAAGCAGGAGTCACATCGGTTTTAGCCGATGGCTCTATGCTTCCCTTTGAAGAAAATCTGGCTTTTACCACCGAAATGACCGTTCTAGCCCATGAATCGGGTTCTACGGTAGAAGCAGAGGTAGGCAGAATTAGCGGTACAGAAGATGGAATGACTGTTGCCGAAAAAGAAGCAAAAATGACCGATCCCTACCAGGCAAAGCAATTCGTAGCAGAATCAGGAGTAGATTTTCTTGCTGTCACCATTGGCAATGTTCATGGTCAATATTACCGCGAACCCCAATTAGATTTCCAGCGTCTGAGCAAGATTCGTCAGCAACTGGAGATTCCCTTAGTGTTACACGGTGCTTCTGGTTTGCCTGCGAGAATGATTCAGCAGTCGATTGAATTAGGAGTCTGCAAATTTAACGTCAATACCGAAGTGCGGCAAAAGTATCTCCAGTTTTGGCGAGAGTTCGGAAGAACTGAATCTCAAAGCGATCTCTTAGATTGTCAAAAAGCAGCAACGGAAGCGATGCAAGAGGTGATTGCCGAAAAAATGAGGTTGTTCGGTAGTGGTGGCAAAGCTTGAAATAATATCAAGTCCGGCTAATTACTTACTATATAACCCGATTGAAAAGATGGCTATTCTACTACTCATGAATACTCATTACTCATTACTTATTACTTAGCCTTTTTAATGGAGGACAGCTTATATCAGAACTATTTTTCAATATACTTTTAGAGATTTAGATAAGGGTTTGTAATTTCGTTATTAGGGTTAACTATAATAACGAACAATTAATCCTAAAAATTTAGGCTCTACCGCTTCCTTTACAGTTTATAAACATTAAAAACAATCTATTCAAGGGCTGTAACTCTGATTTAAAATGATTTTTGGGATTTTAATGCCGATTCAGAAATCAAATTTGAATAAATAGGTAAGAATTACGCACTAAAACCCTTATCATTTATTGCTTTTAGCCTGTTAGATTTGTTTTTATCTCATAATAAAGGCGGTAGAGCCAAAGTTTAGTACAACACCGAATTATTTCCAAAAGCTTTACGAATGATCCCAGTCAGTTTTAATTGACCTACGATTATTAAGATAGCGATCGATAGACATCGCTGCAATACAGCCGTCACCAGCAGCTACAACTGCTTGCTTATAGGGAGTGTTGCGTATATCCCCGATTGCCCAGACTCCACTGAGGTTGGTAGCCATAGTTTCGTCAACTTTAACACCACCATCAGGGTTATACTCTATGAGATTGCCAATAAAATCGGTAATAGGTTTAGAACCATTCTGATATATAAATACTCCTTCTACATCCAGAATTATGGGTTCTTCTGCATCTTTGTGTTTCAACTTCACTCCTGTTACCCCCATCTCATTTCCTTCAACAGACATGAGACGAGTGCCTTCCCAATGCTTGACGTTAGGCCTTTTAAGTAAGTCTTGGGCGTGTCCGTTTTCTGGTTTGGGGTTTTTAAAAGTTATCCAGTTAACAGTAGAGGCAAATTTGGTAAGAAACTGGGCTTCTTCTATTGCTTCTTGATTAGTACCAACGACAACCACTTCTCGCTCTTTATAAAATGCACCGTCGCAAGTAGCACAATAACTGACTCCACGACCTAAATAGTCGGATTCTCCCTGAAAAGATGCAGGACGACCCATTGCCCCAGTAGCAAGAACTAATGTTTTACCTACAAATGTACCTTCTGGGGTATAGACTTTTTTCAAAGCATCATCAACATCGATATTAAAAACCTGAGCGCGCTGATAAGTAGTGCCATAAAAAATGGCTTGATCTCGCATTTCCTTTAATAATTCTTCCCCACTTATATCTTTAGAGACTCCAGGGTAATTGGCAATTTTGTGGGTGATAGCCAAAGCACCGACAGCAGGATTTTTGTCCAAGATAACAGTCTTATGATTTGCTCTTGATGTATATAGCGCACAACTACAGCCTGCTGGACCGCCTCCAACAATAACAACATCAAACTCGTATATATCCAAAATGCTAATTCCTGTTAATTATTAAACTAACATTAAGGATACATCTGCATCTGGTTGACTTGCAACAAATATCTTAGGACTTATGAATTGACAGGGTGGTATAATAATGCATTAAAGAATTAAGTGTCGTCTACTTTCTAGTATTGCCCGGTGAGGGAGCGTGAGTAGTGAATAGTTTTATTAAATTAACTACTTGACTTGATTAACAATTCTCATAAATCAATGTATGAGATCTAACTTGAACAGAGAGGAGAAAAGACTCTAGGATTTTCAAGGAATTTTGCCAGGAGTAATAAGCTTCGTCGAGAGATGAACAGTGAGTTGTAAAAATAAAAATGGCACAAGAAAACCCATCAATATCTACATCTAGAAAATGAGCTTCTTCTAGCATCCATTGGATTTTTACTTTTTGGTCAAACTTATGCTGGCGTAAAAACTGTTCAAAGTGAAAATATAATGAAAAATAATTTCTTGCATCTTGTACACACATCCTACAATTAAAAGAAAACTCAATATATCCTCTATATATATATCCTTCTTGTTCCTTAACTTTGCCACTGAAACACCCAATACTAAAAAAATTTGTCTCAGGCGAATTAAGGGATAGCACTAATGTCTTTAGAGCATTATCTGACGACAATTCGGGAATAGTATCAATTAATTGTGGTCTAACTTTGAGGTTTTTAAAACCATAGTTAGTCTTTCCGTGGTTTTGCTTGATTTCACTGCTGCTATAGGGAATTGTTTTGCCATAATTGCTAATAAATAACGAATTAGAATACGGTGATGGTGATTTCATTCAAACTTTGAATTAGTAATGGCATTAGTAATTAACCATGCCTATGTGCAAAAAACTAGAAATCCTCTTTCCCCTGCTCCCTGCCCCCTGCCCCCTGCCTTTTTTATTATAAGTGTTTAACCGGACATGATATAACCCTTGAAAACCCCAAATGCTCTACAGTGCTTGATATCTGGGTTTCAAGCCTCACTTACTTTTGCCGTAAGTTTCTTTAAGTTTTCAAGAAGAACGAAATAAAACCCTTCCTGGAAGTTTTTCATCGTTGATTTTGGCGTAGACTCGCAAACAAGCGCAAACTTCTCCGGGTATACCGCCAATATCTATTTGCAAGTCGTCTTTTGAGAAGGGGTAAACATCAGCGTAGGTTCCCCATAAAGGACGAATTTGTATTTGATAACCTGCTTCACGCCCTTGTTGTACTGCTGTTTCTAAAGTGCGACGTGCAACTTGAAGCAGTTTTCCCCACCAGGAAAAGCGATCGACGCATGGTAAGTAAACTAATGAATGAATGGCTTCGTCTAAGTCAAGTCTGGCACGTAGGGATGTTAATATATCACCATTAAAGGTGAGTTTGACTCTGTGAAAACGTTCTATTAGTGCTGCGATATATTTAGGTTTATCTGCTGAATTTAGGGAGCGCACACCGAATCGATCGACGCTTCTTAAAGCATGGTGTAAATGCGGTTCTATTTCGATAAATTTGAGACAAGTAGAAACAATTGCAGCCAGATTATCTAATTCGCTACCGCTTTTTTGCATTTCCAGTCGCTGATCAAAATTAATTGCAGTAGAAAAGCACAACCCGGAAGCTTGAATATTACCTTTTAAACCCGAGTAGATATGTTCGTGAGCCGGAAATGGAAGTTGTCGTAGAGAAACTCGATCCTCTGTCGCACCTAATATAATTACTTTATTGAAGATTTGCGATCGCAAAATTTCGGCTTGTTTTTGAGGCACTCGCAACAGCAATCGTTGGATTTCGTTCCATAATTCGGCATCATTTGTACTGTGAAACTCATATTCGCCGATGTATGGCAATAATTCTTTATGGGCAAGTAAGGTTTCGGTAATTGGTTTTAGTTGTAGTTGGGTAGGAGTTTGTGGTGATTGGGGGTTACTATCAGCTTGGTTTGCAACTGGTTCTAAAATATCTTCCCAATCAGGATTATTTTCTGTATTATTACTTTGGTTTTGAGAATCTAAAAGTACATCTAATTCCTGCAAAAGTTCCTGACAAATTTCGCTTCCGGGGTCAGATATTTCTGTTTTCAAAGCTTCTCTTAACTCGGTTTGCAGCCCTAATAGTTTTAACCGCAGTAACCAAGCTAACTTTGAATTTTTAGTATTTAATAATTTGTTTAGGTTGGGCATGGGGGATTGGGCCGAAAGGGCATTGGGCATGGGGCATGGGGCATGGGGTATGCCCAATACCCATCTTTAATCCTTAAACCGAAATTTTACTAATACGGGTAAATGATCGGAAGCTTGTTCTACTTCATCAACTATTCGCCATTCTATTACTTCTATATTTTTGGGAGTATAAAAGACGTAATCTAGTTTAGCAATAGGTTTATCAGAAGGAAAGGTGGCGATTTGAGGATTATTTAATGCTTCCGGTGGTAATGCCGATTTAATTGATGCAGTTTTTAATAAAATATCAATTGTTGGTTCCGGATTTTCCGCTGTCGGAGGAACTGTACTATTAAAATCACCAATTAACAATACGGGATATTTATCAACGTACTCTGACAGAAGTTTTTGTAAATATTCAGTTTGTTTGCGACGGGTAGGTGCATCGAAGGCTTCTAAATGTACGTTAATTAAAATTAGAATGCGATCGTCAATTTTGATTTCGCTTACTTGTGCCACTCTATCTAAATAAAGGGCGTTGTAGAAAAAAGGTTTGCTGGCAACTTTATCTAATACAATGCGTTTATTATTAGCGATCGAATAACGACTTAATACAGCTTGTCCCGATAAAATTCGTCCAAAATGAGCCGAAAATGGAAAGTAGGGAAATGGTACATAATTCTTATCCCAGTTAATGGCGATCGCACCTTGATTAAAGGAAAGTTTTTCGGCTAATTGGGAAACTTGATTGACGTTAAAGGAACGCTTAGAATCTAAATCAATTTCTTGAAAACCAATAAAATCAGCATTTAATCCTTTGAGTGCATCAACAACAGTTTTCAGATTGTCATCAAATAGCTTTTTTTCCCTACTAACAGCTTGATTATTAGTTAAGCCAGAAAGATAACCAATATTGTAAGTAATAACTGTAAATTCTTTTTGATTACTGGGAAAATCAAGTGTAAAATCGATAACTTCGTCATACTTGTCGCGGGCATAACCACCGGAGCTTGCCCAGAAATAGAACATAACTACGACAACTACAATTACACCTAAACTAATTCCGCCGATTTTAAGCAACTTTGGTAGAAGATTTTTCATTGTATCAATTATCAATCAACAAAAATCAATTTTCACCCAAAGGGCGCGGATCATCAATGAAAATGGTTCAAAATACTATCATGACTTATACAATTGTCACAATACGTTGCTGCTGTACTACATGACTGTTGCGTTAACAATCAGTCAGTGTACAAGCACCACTAACAAAAATCTGCCATTTACATAATTTATATTTATGATTAATGCCGCGATCGCACTCAAATAACTTATATAAAGACTTAATAGTACATAAGAACTATTTATTAATGTAAAATCTTTGTGGTAATCACGCGGACAAGATTTTCTCTTGTTCGCTTTCTTCTAATGAAATCCTATCATTATTACTTTTTAATTTGCTCAAGACTAAGGCTGCGTGTCACAACACTCGGGTGGTGCCGTAATATCATATCCGGTTAGTAATGAATTGTGCTGATTACGGCTTTGGGCGAACCTATTAGCAGGTGTTTGAGGGGTTCTCTTATAGGTAGTTCGGAAGCTGCGGCAAATTTTTGTGGTACTCTTCAGCACACAATAACTCAATTACTCAATCGTATTCGAGACTCTAAGCCGATCGCGAATGAGCTACCAGAATCTCTCAAAAGCTTTGCTGGCAAAGAATGGAGACTCATCACGAATGATGAAAAAAATAGTTTGTTCGTTATTGATGAACTATGTCACGCAATTCTCGAATATTACGCTATAGACGCAAGAAAGTATAAAGGTAAACAAGTTGCAATTAATAATTATCGAATGATTGCTAGAGCGGATCTGGGTATTCTCCTAAATCTATGAGTGAAGAAGAGTTAACATTGCTTAATTCTATACCTATTATCCAGGAGGCAATTACTCAACTCCAATCTCAAGTACAAAACTTACTCCGATAAAAAATCAAACTACTTAGCTATTTCATCCCGGAGTTGCTCTAATTGAGTGACTACTTCTGGAGGGAAGATGGTTTTAGAGTACGGTACAATAAAATAAAACATCTAGACTGGCTAGATAGATATATCAAATATAAAAATAAAACATGGAAAAACAATGGCAATTGCAAGAAGCAAAGAACAAATTTAGTGAAGTGGTTGATAAAGCTATCGAAGAAGGAGCGCAAGTTATTACTAGAAGGGGTGTTGAGGTAGCAATAGTTTTATCCTATACAGAGTACCGTCAGATGATAGCGTCAAAAAAGAAGATATCTGAGTTTTTTAGCGAGTCTCCTTTAGTTGAGGAAGATTTGAATTTAAGTAGAGACAAAAGCTATGTTAGAGAAGATATTGTGTTATGAAATATCTACTCGATACCTGTGTCATTTCTGAGTTGGTAGCAAAACAGCCTGATGAAAAAGTTATCGAGTGGATTGATAATGTTAAGCAAGAAAGCGTTTATTTAAGCGTTATTACTATTGGCGAAATTCGTAAGGGAATTGAAAAGTTATCCGAATCAAACCGGAAAGAGATTGTTGGGGAATGGTTAAATGACGAATTATTAATCCGCTTTCGGGGAAACATTTTAGCAATAGATATAGATGTGATGTTGGTTTGGGGAGAATTAACTGGGAGATTGGAAGTACAAGGAAACAAAATGCCTGCGATGGATTCTTTAATTGCTGCAATTGCGATACATAATAATTGTAGTTTGGTAACTCGCAATCAAGATGATTTTAAATATGCTGGTTTGACTATTGTTAATCCTTGGGAATAGGAATTTGATAATTGTACGGTGCACTCACGGTTTGAAAATTATAAATACTAAATTACGATATTGAAAATACCGTGACGCATCATCATAATATATGTACAAAATATACTATATTATTAATCTACAAAAAATAAACCTCACCCTACTCAATCAAAAAATAAAATAAAAAACTTGTTTCGATTGACTTTTTTGTTTAACGAGGAAAAAAATTTTTAAATCGCTAATGTATGAGATAATAAAAATAGTGAAAGAGTTAGTTTTTTATAATGGGAATATTGGTCAATTTTTTTTTATAGGCATAGCTCCCCATTATTAAAAATCTATTCTAGAAATAATAATACCACGAAACTAACCTGAATAAAAAATTTTCGCGGCGTTTATATTAAAAAAAATTCAGCAATTACAGCAATAAAATATACTCAAATAACGAAAAAATAAGTAATTATCTCATTATAAAGGGGATTATATAAGAGGTATTTGTAAGAAATAAAACCTCTAATTAAAATGTAGAAAAATAATAATGGTACGAATAAAGGTTTTAAAAAAAACAATGGTGCCCTGGGGGATTATGACAATAGTAATTTTTAAATCTGATAATTGTAGGGTGCTGTCATAGCTTAAAGGTGCTAAATAGAAAATTACCATGGTGAAAATGCCGTGACGCACCATCAGAATTTGTATAAAAGTTTGGTGCGAATTAAAAATTTGCGGATTTTAAAAGGTTTTTCAAAAAACAATGGTGCGTTACGGCATGATTACAATCATAATTTTTTAACCAAATTTTTTCGAGCCGTAACACACCCTACAATTAAGCTATAGTTTTTCAAAAAACAATGGTGCGTTACGGCATTATCACAATTATAATCTTTGAATCAAATTATCTGGAGCCGTAACACACCCTACAAGACTCAAAATTAATTCTAAATTCTAAATTCTAAATTCTAAATTTTTTTAATGCATTCCACAAAATGGATCTCTTTCGGCTTCGACATTGGTAGATTGTGGTTGTAAGGAATCTCTAAAAACACATCCTTCTTGTTTGAGAAATTCTGGATTATCAGATATCCAATAGGATACTTCAAAGGGATGTACGCGCAATGTTCCTTTAAAGTCTAAGGTTACATAATAACGACAAGGATATTCGCTGTTGACTATTGGTTGTGGTAATTCACCAATTAGCTCCCAGCTATTAGATTCGGGGTTGCGGAATTGAAAGTAAAAAGTGTGTTTTCCGCTGGCTGGAAATGGTGGAAGTTCGCTAATTAAACCGATGGTTTGCGGTTGCATTGTGTCGTTTTCATAGCGAAATACTCTTAATTCTTTGCTATAGTCTTTATTGGCTTTAAATAATACTGTATGAGCGTCTGTTTTTAAGGCGTTTGCGGCTTCAACTACGTTAACGGCGATGTCGCAGATTACTTGAGATTCGTCAGTGATTAATTCTTGATTTCCAATTGCTTTGGCTGCGTCTAAGCTGGGAATGTTTATGGGTATTAAATAATGGGGTATTCCGCGACAAAGTAGTAAATCTATGTCTAATTTTTGATTTATTTCAAATTGGACTTTGATATTATTCTTAAAGTCGTCTTCGGTGATTCCTAATTTTTTCATTAAAGCATCGCCGTTAAAACTTCCCCATAACTGTAATTTCATTTTTTCAAAGTCTTGTCGTCTAATATTATTGGTTAACTGCATTCCTAACCAATCGCTGCGTAATTTTGCCATTCCTTCTTCGGCTTTGAGTTGATAAAGTTCTTGCCCAGCATGAAAAATTGGTACTGGGCTGCCACCGATGACTTCTCTGACGAAGGAACAAGGTAAGAAGTAAAATAAATTTTTGACATCAATATAAAGTTGATTTGCTCCTTTGCGAAGTAAATCTTTTGATTCTTGGGGAGAAAAGCTTAATTGACGTAATTTTTCGGCAAAGCAGGCTCCGGCAGAGGTTGCTAATTTAGTATATTCTGGTTCAAAGGTGACTCTTTCTTCGTTCCAGACAAAATAATCTGATTTACTAAATACTCGATAAAGTTCCCGTTCGACTAATTCTAAGTTACAAGTTTTACCGGATAAAATTAACCAGTCTACTTGTTCTTTTTTTAATTTTTCTTCGTCTTGCTCTATTGGATCTAAAAAGTTGATTTCGCTGTCAATTTTTGATTTAAAAGCATTTTCAATTAACCCGGAAGCGATACCGATTGCTTCTTGAATTACTGGGGAAGCAGCTTTATTAAACTGTTCTGCTGTTAAGGTAACTCTAATTTTATCAACTACTTCTGTGGGTAATTGAATATCATTTTGCGAAAGTAATTCTGATATTTGATATCCATCCAAAACAAATATTGCTTCTGGAGCATCGTCTCCTAAAGAACGTTTTTGTCCCAAAGCGAGTTTAGCATTTTCAGCGTGTTCCCAAAGGTCGTAAAATGTTTGAGAACGGGATGAACTATTTTTCCACCGGGTAGGTAAAACTTTTTCAGCGTCGTTTAAAGCTTCCTTATAAGTATCCCCTTCACGAATTTCTTGATCGACACAAGCTAACAGCGAACCTTGACGATATTTGCCGTTATCTAAAAAGCGTTCGTTTAATTCTTCCGACTGTACCTTTAATACATCCTTTGCTAAAATACCATCACTGACAGCACTCAACAAACAATCTGCGATCGCTACTTTTAACAACAAAAATAATCGTAGGGAAATTAGTTCCCCACCCAATTGTAAATGACCGGAAGAACCCAACAATTTTGGTGTAAGTTTATAATAACGACCACCATCACCTCTATCTTCCGTAGGTTCAAAAGGATCGATTTCTTCTAATGTCAGTCGAATTAAGGCTAAATCGGTAGTACCACCACCAATATCCAAGACTAAAACATTTTGCCACCATTTTTGACCATCATGGCGACAGCGACTTTTAAAAGATTCTATACCTAAATTTAAATCGCCACCAAATTCTTGCCATAAAAAGAAAATAGCCGCCGATACAGCTTCATCGTAAGCCATTTGTACATCTTCGATACCCAGTTTCTTAACTAAACTTTCGATTTCGCGACGAATAAATGGGGAAGCAATTGTGGGATATGTCAAAACTGCCCGATAAAAATCACCGTCGCTACATTTTCCCGGATAACGCTGACGATATTTTTCGGTTAACTCAATCAACTGAGCGTAAGCAGCTTGTAAAAGTTGATTTACGGGAATAGTATCTTCTTTACCATTCAAACTTATATCAAAACTACGTTCCTGTCCAAAATAACGTTTGGGAGAATGTAAAAACCTACCGTCAATACTTTCTCCTTGTTTAATCGCATCTAATCTATGTTGATACGCTTGCTCCCCTAACATTACTTTAACCTTAGCTGGGTCTTGAGTTGGTAAGGAAGGTTCTAAATTAATCACCTCCAACTCGGAAGGAATTTCATTTAACCGTCTATCTTTATCCAATTCCACGGGTAACAAACTTTGCCACTCCAAAGCTGGAACGCGAAAAACTTGATGATAAATTTGATTTAATCGTTTACTGGCAGCACGACGGAACCATCCCAAACGCTTACTCAGACAGATTTCTATTTCTCTAATTGCCTCTAATAACTGTTCTCCACGTAAAAGCTGTAAATTCGCCGGATTAAAATCTTCCAAGTTTTTACTGAGATGGGAAAACAACTTTTGCCACTCTGCTTCCCATACATCGCGACTAATACCAGGTATTTCATCCACTGGACGTTTTGTTAACCAAAATGCCAATTGTTCGCTTAACTTAACCTCTTGTTCGCTGGGTAAAGTATGAGGAGTGACAATAACCTTGGGATCGTAAAGCGTCACCGTAGAATTAGAAGTACCAAAATCAATTGCAAACCAACCGGGATAAGTTATATCAGATTTTGGTGAAAGAATTGATGAAGAATGATTAAGAATAGGTGTTTCGCTTATCATATGACGATCGCTAATTTCTTCTGAAGTATTTCTTAAACGAGCATTTTCTTCAGCAAAAGTCCAAATACTACAATCAGCGGTAGCGGTTTTTTTGACAGATAAAATTCGTTTACCCATATCATCGGAATCAAAATATTCCACAGCTACCCGCAATGTCAAATTCATCCCTTTAGGTAAAGATTGATTCCAGATACAATCGCTGTGTCTTAACCGCTGTGGCGAAGTAAGTTTAAGTAATCTATCGGTACTAAAGCTGATACTTTTATAAGCCGATTGTATTTCTTTTGCCAACTCTTCGGGCAATCCCAAAACGGAAATTTCAATTGAAGAAATAAAGGGGAAATTAGGACTATCAGCCGGTTTTATTTCAATCACCGGCAATAATAAAACAGAGGGTTCAGTTTCTTTAGAACGTAATTGATAACGACTAAAAAGTTCAATTTTTACAGCCATTTTTAAATTAGTTGTTAGTTTTTAGTTGTTAGTTGATAGTTGTTGGTTGTTAGTTGGAGCGTTGTTAATTGTTAGTTGGAGCGTTGGAGCGTTGGAGCGTGCTTTGCGGTGTAATCAGTGTAATCCAT
>DESS01000324.1:5820-13839 GCA_002361335.1 Richelia sp. UBA3308 | reverse complement strand
CGTCATTGCCCAAAAATTCATCCCACACTGCCTTTCAGGTCAGATGTGGGGCTTCTTTTTGTTTGAGCTAATTCAATTCCTAAAGGAACTGATAATACAAAGCTAGCAAAAAAAGCTAAAAGCGGTTCCAATTCATTTAATTGTTCGTCAGCACGCAATAACTGTACTGCTTGCTGTACAACCGCCATTTCATTTCCACCTTTGAGTATTGGTACAAAGGGAAGCAATGAAGAAAGAGCTTGTTGAAAAACTATTTGCGCGTCTACTTCCCACAAATTAATTACTCGATAGTCTTGACGCGCTTGTAATCCTAAAACTTCCGACTGATAACCACTCACAATTTCCATACTTTGTGGTGGTGGCAAGATATTAATTAATACTGGGTAAACTGGTAAATCATATTTTTCTTCTGCCAGTGCTGCATAAGCCCGAATTCTTCTTGGTAAACGATTGTCGTAACGTAATTGTAATTCGTTCAACACGAGAAAATTTCCGATTTTTGGATGATGAGCTTTGACTACCACATCACTTTCTCTACTAATCCATTGAAACTCCGAAGCCAGAATTTCTCGCGCCGAAACTTCTATAGATTGGGTTACCCATTTTACCCAAGCATTTGGGGATAAACTAATTAAACGTTTACTACCAATATCCGCTTTTTTTGGCATATTTTGTGGACATATTAGATTCTATTAATTTTTAATCAATATCTAGAAGACGTAAAATTTTACGTCTCTACAATATTTTACGTAGTATACTCAGCATTAATTTTGACATAATCATAACTCAAGTCACATCCCCAAGCTTTCCCTTCACCTTTACCATTGCCAACACTAACGGCAATTATTACTGGATCATCTATCCTTTGCGTCACCGTATTGCGATCGACATTTAAATCGTTACTATTATCAGTTGCCACAACATCCTTTGGTAAAGAAGATGCTGCTGCGTTTTCTTTCAAATATATACTTGCTGCTTGTCGATCAAATTCGAGGGGTTGTCCTTTTTCCATTAACAAAAAATCCCCTAACTGAATTCTTAACTCTTCTTGCTCAAAAGGTACCCCCGCACGCCCAGCAGCAGCGGCAATTCGTCCCCAATTTGGATCTCTGCCAAAGATTGCAGATTTCACTAACGACGAACCAGCAATGGTTTTAGCGATTTGTAATGCTGCTCTTTCATTATTTGCCCCGCTGACTTGCACTTCTATCAAACAAGTTGCTCCTTCACCGTCACGAGCGATGGCTTTTGCTAAATGCTGACAAACTGCGGTTAACATCGCTTCTAATTTCTTTGCTTCGGCACCCATTTCTGTAATCGCTGGAGTGCGGGATTGTCCGTTAGCTAAAGCGATTAAACTATCATTAGTACTAGTATCACCATCAACGGTAATTGCATTAAAACTCTTATCCGCCGCACGACTCAACATTTCTTGCCACAACGCCGGAGAAACCGCAGCATCGCAAGTTACAAAAGCTAACATAGTGGCCATATTCGGATGTATCATTCCCGATCCTTTGCTAATTCCTCCGATTCGCACTGGCCTGTCATGTATAGTAGTTTCTAAAGCAATGGATTTTGTGACTAAATCTGTTGTAATAATTGCCTTTGCTGCTGCATCAGAACCGGTTTCCGAAAGCGCTTCTACTAACTTTGGTATACCCGTTTTAAAAGCATCCATCTTAATTCTTTGCCCTATTACCCCAGTTGAAGCCAGTAATACCGATTCTGAAGAAATATTAAGGCCTTGTGCTAAGATCATCGCACTTTCAAGGGCATCCAACCAACCTTGATTACCCGTAGAAGCATTAGCCTGCCCGGCATTGCAGAGAATTGCACGAGCGCTGTGGCACGAAAGTAACTGTTGACGACAATAATCTACACAAGCTGCCGTTACCTGGGAAATTGTGAACACACCTGCAGCGATCGCCTCTACATCTGAGACAATTAAGGCTAAGTCTGGCGCACCAGAAGGTTTCAACCCTGCAGCGATTCCAGCTGCTTTATATCCCCTAGGTGCTGTAACACCACCACTAATTTCGTGCCACTCACTCATGATTCTTCCCCTGCCAGTCGTGCTGCAATAGTACGGGGATTATATCAATATTTAGTTAACGCTTAATGGTAACTTATTAGTTATTAATAGGAATTGCCCAAACGGAGTTAGTACCACCGTAGTTATTACTACGCCTTGTTACAACCTTTGACATGTAAATCTTATTCCCTATAAATAGCTAAAAAAAAAGAGAGAGCCTTTATAAGGCAGCTCTCCAGATCATCAGGGTGCATCTTTTAACATACTATACCATTTTTAGCCTAGGGGGCTTCACCCCTCATTTAAGTTTTGATTAAATTTTCGTAAAGAAAATATTAGCTGTTTTGTAGTATTTTTATATATGAGTAGAAAAAAATCAAAAAAAAAGAGAGCCACTTGGGTAGCTCTCCGGATCATCAGGGTGCATCTACTTAACATAGTATATCATTATTTGCCTAGGGGGTGTGACCCCTCAAAAAGATTTTTATAAAAATTTTGCGAAGAAATCCTAATTAAATATGAAAAAATAAAAAAGAGAGCCAGTAATATAGCTCTCTAAACATCAGGGTGCATCTGATTATCATATTTTATCACTTATGGCATGAGGGATTGTACCCCTTTTTAAAATAGCTTAACAAATAATATTTTTTTTAAGAATTAAATAGCATAGCTTGAGGAAAGCTACTTTCGGCGTTGCTAACAATAGAAAAGATTGATTTACTTACTGTTTTTCCCAGGAATTACCGCTTTTTAGGCTGCTATAGTAAAGTGTGTCAATTCTCAAAAAAAAAGGGAGAGCTACATAAGTGGCTCTCCAGATCATCAGGGTGCATCTACTTAACATAATATAGCATTTATGGAGTGGGGGGTGACACCCCCCAATGTTTTTTATTGTAAAGATTTCATAAAGAAATTTCTGTGTAAATACTTGGTGGGCTACTAGTACCGCTGGGGGTTCGTCATTTCAGTTATCAGTAATCAAGTACCCGGCTTGAAAATCAATGGAAGAAATAAGGAAAAAATTTTTGACTCTCCACGGATAAATCCGTTCCGTTGTATCCAGTTTATTTTTTGGTCAAAAGTATCAAGGTATCAAGGTAATAAGTATTGCAATCTATGGCTATATTGATTCGTGAGTAACTTTGATTATGTAAAGACGTAAACTTTACGTCTATACATTAAAGATTTATCCTTTGAAGGAACCTGCACAAAGTTTATTCAACTAAAGCCTGGAGTTTCTTATCTACCAACTGATTGGTTAATTTAGGATCGGCGCGTTTTCCGGTTTTTTTGAGAACTTGTCCGACAAAGAAGCCTTTAACATTGGTTTTACCGCTGCGATATTTTTCGACTTCTTTGGGGTTTTGGGCTATAGCTTCATCGATCAGAGGTTCGAGTACTGCTGGATCTGTAATTAATTTTTCGCCAGCAAAAACATCTTTGGCAGAACTACCTTTGAGTAAATCTGGTAATTTCTCCTTAGCTTTGGCATTGCTAATCTCACCTTTGTCAATCAACTTGACGACATCAGCTAAATTGCTAGGTGTTAACTTAATTTCAGAAATATTGAGTTTTTGCTTGTTGAGATAAGCAGCAATATCGCCCATAATCCAGTTGGCAGCAGATTTGGAATTTGCTCCCTTATTAACAGTGGCTTCAAAATATTCTGCTGTTGCACGCTCTTCAGTTAAAACTCGGGCATCGTATGCAGAAAGTCCTAATTCAGTTTCATAATGATGGCGTTTTTTAGCGGGTAATTCAGGTAATTCGCTTTTCCACTTGTTTAATTGTTCTTCACTTACCTCGATTGGTGTTAAATCGGGTTCAGGGAAATAACGATAATCGCTTGAACCTTCTTTAACTCGCATACTAATAGTGCGCTGTGAACCTTCTTCCCAAAGACGAGTTTCTTGAATAATTTTTTCACCAGATTCAACTGCTTCAATTTGACGCTCAATTTCGTATTCAATGGCTTTTTGAATAGCGCTGAAGGAGTTCATATTCTTGATTTCAACTTTTGTGCCAAATTCCTTTTGTCCAACGGGACGCACAGAAATATTCACATCGCAACGTAGTGAACCTTCTTGCATATTACCATCACTGACACCGAGATAGCGCATAATTCGGCGTAACTCTTGAGCATATTCGGCAGCTTCTTGTCCGGAACGCATATCTGGTTCCGAAACGATTTCTACCAAAGCGATACCGGCTCTATTGTAGTCTACCAGAGAATAGCTCGAACCTGAAAGGCGATCGCTACCGGCATGAACTAATTTACCAGCATCTTCTTCCATATGCAAACGAGTAATACCAATTTTTTTAGGAGTTGGGTTACCATCTTTATCAATTAACTGAATCTCGATAAAACCATGTTCGGCAATGGGTAAATCGTATTGAGAAATTTGATAATTTTTGGGTAAATCGGGATAAAAATACTGTTTGCGGTCAAATTTACTATATTTAGCGATTTGACAATTAAGAGCCAAACCTGCTTTGACGGCGTATTCTAATACTTTTTCATTGAGTACGGGCAACACTCCAGGTAAACCCATACAAACCGGGTCAATGTTAGTATTAGGGTCTGCACCGAATTCTGTAGAGCTATCAGAGAAAATTTTAGTTTTTGTTGCCAGTTGACAATGGGTTTCTAGACCAATTATCGCTTCGTAATCAGTTTTTACAGTCGTAGCAGAAGTCATAAAATTTCAAACCAACGGGCTTATCACAATCAATAGGTATTGTAACTGTTTCGAGTTAATAACCAATGGATGTTAACGCTCGTTAATATGGTGAAAATTCCGTCTACGTAGAATTTTAATTTGTTGTTTCTAAGCAAATATATACCCCTCCCCCAAAAGGGGGGAGGGGTTTTGGGGGATGGGGATAATTTTAATGTACTTGATATTATTCTTTTAGTCAACCGTATTAATAATCATCAGTTTGTATTGACTTTTCACCCCCCAATAAACCGAGGAGTGCGGGGGGTGGGGTATCAGAAGGAATATTAGTTTTTCGGTCAAACAAGGTGTAAATCCTAGAATTCTTAATTCTTTACTTTGAAGCAACTTCCTTAAGCAATTTGTGAACTAAAGGTCGAATGATGACGTAGTACTCTAATTATGAACAGAATTTGGTGAAATTGCTGCATTTTTCCTTGATTGCGGAAGTATGCCGCAGCTTGAATCAAATCTTCCCAAGCTTCTTGTTGCCTACCACTTTTGTAATAAGCAAAACCTCTACCCACGTAGGCTGCACCTTGCTTGCGGTTGCGTTGAATTGATTCGGTATAGTCGGCAATCGCTTGGGGATATTTTTTTTGCCGACGATAAGCATTACCGCGATTGCAGTAATAAGAAGCATCCTCAGCATCCAAAGAAATTGCTTGAGAAAAATCGGCGATCGCTAAGTCGAATTCTTTTAATTCTAGATAAGTTAGACCTTTGTTGTTGTATAGTGTAGCAATACGATGAGTATTAGTCTGAGGTATAAGTTCTAATGCTTTTTGATAGTCTTGAATGGCTTTTTCATATTTTTCTTGGTCAAAGTAGGCCAACCCTCTATCATAATAGGCTCGGTAGTCCGAAGGAAAATTCGCGAGAAAGTAATTAAAATCGGCGATCGCTGCTGCTGGTAATTGTAAATTGTAATATGCTACACCCCGATTTAAATAAGCTTCAAACAACTGAGGATTTTGCTCAATGGCTATATTACAATCTGCGATTGCGTGTTGATAATCTGATGAATGCAAGTAAGCCAAACATCTATTGTAGTAAGCTACGGTATAATCAGGATTAATCTCAATTGCTTGAGTAAAATTTTCAATAGCTTCGGTGTATTGATTAGCTTCAAGTTGAACGATACCTAATTTAAATAATTCTTTAGAATTATCCTGGTTCAATGCCAAAGCCTCAGTGGTCCATGACAATAGCGTGAGTAAAACAATCAGAACCAAACTGAGGCAGACTTGGTAGAACTTATTCATGTTAATAAAAAGATAATGGTTTCGGAGTAGCTCGCTCATACATAATTAGTGGTTAATAGTTATTTAATCGTATAGATAACTACAAAAAAAAACTATTAACTACTAAATTTTCTAATCGTTTCTCTAGATTTTCAAGTGAAGTTTTTAACAATATTTGTCAGCTTCAAATAAAATATATACTCAATGTATGAATAGATAGTTTTAATTTATGTTCTGAGGAAATTTAAAATTTTTGTATAGAAAGTTTGAGACACATGCTATTGGATAAAATCAATTCAAAGTTTGGCATTGCTAAATAAAAATATGAAATTTATTCTCAAGGATAGATACAACACTTGATCAGACGTTGCAATGGAACAGCCAGCATGAGAATTACAGCATATTTCATAGAACTGCCGGTACATTCCTACGGGCTGCAGAGAACAAGAGTTTTAAACGAAGGAAGAGCCGAATTTGGAAGAGCGGAGGCGGAGAATCTCCGCCTCCGCCCGAAGTTTTTGAAGGATGGGGTATAATGCCCAACCCAATTCGTCCACCGTCTTGTGCCGCTTGTTTTTAACCCATATGTTTAGTTAAAAAATAGTACTGTACTCAAAATATAAACGAGCGTGCTGTACATGTTGCACTTTACGAATAAATACTTGATTATTCAAATACAAAGTAATTAATATTGCTTTTTCGCCGATTTTAATTATCAGTTTATTTTTATAGATAATTTTTGATTCTAAAATCCGGATAGAGGTGACGCTAAAAGCAATTAAACCAGGTACAAAACTGATCGAGATACACAAGGCAATAAGGCGGCTTTGTTTATCCACACCCTATGATCTACAAAAGTATTTTTTATTATTTTTTAATAGATTTATTAGCGGTGATTATCGATTATGACCACCATGAATCTGGGTTAAGATTAATAAAAAGAGAATAATTTCAGAGAGCTAGTTGATACAAAATTAGTGGTTAATAGTTATTTTTTCCTATAGATAACTAGGAAATCAACAACTATTAACCACTAAAATTCTATTTATTTTTCCAGATTTTACTTTCTTACTTTTACCAACCTTTGTCAGCTTGAGCTAAAACATATCCAGCAAGCTGTTCAATTTGTTCGTCAGATAAACGACCTTTAAAAGCAGGCATTGCATTCTTACCATTAGTTATTTGGTAAGTAATTTTTCCTGTATCATACATATCATATTTTACAAGAGCCTCTTTTTTCAATGTTTTCATTGCATTAACCACATTTCTTCCACCTGCATGACAAGCCGCACAATTTTGTTTAAACACCATAGCGCCTTTTTTTAAATCAACAGCCATAGCCACAGGTTCTACTGCCAATTCTTCTTCGATAGTTACTTCTGTAGACTCAGCAACAGGCTTCTCTTCTTCGGTAGTTACTTCTGTAGATTCAGCAACAGGCTCTTCTTCTTCGGTAGTTACTTCTGTAGATTCAGCAACAGGCTCTTCTTCTTTATGAACTACATCTTCAACAGCTTCAACTGCTGCAGTTTCAACCTTTTCAATTGCTGTCTTAGTTTTTTCAACAACATTTTGTACAGCAGGAGGCACTTTCGCTTGAGTTTCCTCGCCACAACCATAGGTAAAAAACAATAAAGGTACTACCAAAAACACAATAGATAGTATTTTCTTCATAGGTATTTTTCCTTAATCCAACCTTATTTACGTTTTGCACGCTCAAGCTTATCGTTAAATATGCTTAGATTAAATAACCCGAATATACAAATCGACTTAAATTTTTTGTTGAATTTTTATTCCGTTTTTACTTTATTCATAAAATAAAAAAAGGTTAAAGATCTGCACTGCATGTTAACATTTCACCCTCCATCACCTTGCTAAAAAGTAAAATTTTTGACAATAAAACTCATGACGACTACGCTTAATATGTTAAATTTATCTTGATAGTTTTATTTATGTTGCCTGCTACAGGTGCAACTACAGTTCCTCAAGTATTTATCGATGTTCACAAGTAAGAAGTAGTACC
>DESS01000324.1:0-5717 GCA_002361335.1 Richelia sp. UBA3308 | reverse complement strand
TTACTTTTTACTTCGCGACTTTTGCCCGAAGGGCTTCGGTAAATTAATTGGAGATTCGGAAGCAGTAGCTGCACACTTTGGCGTTAAATAAAGGAATTTGATGCTAAATTTGTGTTTTAGTGTCTTTGTGGTTGATAAAATTTGGTTTTTTGAACCACGAAGATGAGAGAAGCTGCTTGAGAATTTTTGCATATGATATCAATTAGAAAAACGAATGCAATAAATAAGTTTACCTGCGGAATAACTAATTCATAATTATGAATTATGAATTAAGAATTATGAATTAAGAATTAAGGAAGCCCTTGACAATCAAAAATTATCAATTAAAAACGAAAAACAATTTTCATCAATCAGATCGGGACACAATTTGTAATTAATCTTGATTTTTTCTTAATTTAGTTAAAATATATATTTAAACACATTTATTTTTGTCGCGAATGTGTTACATAGGTGATAGCAAGTGGAAAAAAATATTTACAAAAATTGATGCTTGACTTTAATACAATAACCGAGTTTTCTCGCAACCACTGCGTAACTATTTGTGCTTTCCTTGTTCCAGCAAATTTAATTGCCACGTTGTCAACAATGGTTCTTGCTGCGCTTCATCGTCCATTGTCTCAAGTGTTGCAATCGGCCACTGTTGCAGCTTTTTTTGCAATAGTAATGATGCTGCACGTTTACACGTGGTTCAGCATCGGTGTTGTGCAGCTTGCTACTTATATTTTATTGTGGTTAGCAATTACCTGTTTATTTACCAATTTAGGAGCGATTTTATTTCAAAGGCGTTACATTCGGACTTACTTTTTTATTGGCAATAGGTAATTGGGCCGAAAGGGCATGGGGCATGGGGCATTGGAGAAAAGGGGATGGGATTTATTATGCTGCCCATGCAGACTTTTAACTGCGAATTATTAAATCCTAACTTAATTACGCCACTGATTTACTGAAATCTTCACGCAATTGACTTACTACTTTATCTAGTCCGACTGAATGGGCTGCTTTGAATAAAATGCGATCGCCATTTTGGAGGTATTGTTTTAAAGCGGTTGCGAGTTCGTTGTGAGAGGAATAACATTCAATAGGAATACCTTCGGCGCTTTTAGCTATGGCTTGTGCGTCTTCACAGTTAACTAAGACCATTAAAGCATCTAACTTTAGAGAACGTACTGTTTCTCCCACAAGTTGATGTAGTTCTTGGGATTTATCTCCGAGTTCTTTCATTGCACCAAGTACGGCGATACGTCGCTTTCCTGGAGTGTCGGCTAATAAGTTTAATGCTGCAACCATTGCTTCTGGTGCAGCATTATAAGTTTCATCTAAGATTACCACATCATCGAGCAAGGTAAAACGTTGGGAACGTCCTCCCGGCATATCTACAGCAACACCATTTTTAAAACAATTCCAATCGATGCCTAGAACTTTGGCGACAGCTAAAGCTGCCATGTAGTTAGCAGCAATATGTCTTCCCGGCATTGGCAAAGGTAACCGTAACCCGGCGATTTCCAAAGTATAGTTATCAATTAATTTACCGTAGATATCACCGCCGGTAAAACCGAAGGTAATAACTTTACCTTGCCAAACTTTCGCTGCCGTTTCTATTAATAGTGGATTATCGTAATTGAGGATTGCTACCCCATCCGTGGGCATTTCTGCCAATAGTTCGCATTTTGCATGGGCAATCGCTGACTCTGAACCCAATAATTCGATATGGGCGGTTCCGACATTAGTAATTACGGCAATTGTCGGACGGGTTATTTGGGTAAGTTCAGCAATTTGTCCCTCACCACGCATTGCCATTTCGATGACGGCATAATCATGTTCTGCTTCCAATTCTAGAAGAGTTTTTGGTACGCCAATTTCATTGTTGAAATTAGCATAAGTTTTGTGAACTTTTCCTTGAGTACTTAAAACCCCGGCAATTAATTCTTTAGTTGTGGTTTTACCTACTGAACCCGTAACCCCAATTATCGGTATTGAAAATTGATTGCGCCACCACTGACCGATTTTTTGATAAGCTTCGAGGGTATTTGTTACTTGCAATACCGGATATTGCGGATTTTCGTATTCAAAATCTACAATTGCTGCACGGGCACCTTTTTTAATTGCTGCGGCAACAAACTCGTGTCCATCAAACTTTTCACCGCGAAAAGCTACAAATATTTCTCCAGGTTTGATAATTCGACTGTCTGTTTGTATACAAAAAAATGATTGTATTAGTGCAGTTTCCGAAAGATTTTCACTCTTAGCATCAAGCAATTCAACTAGTTGTTTCAGGGTGGCAGAACAGGGCATAATATTAGGTATTTAGGATAACAAAAGTTGGTTTATTAAATTCAAACAATCATCGAACCGTTTGTAAGCAACCTTCGCAAACAAAAGTTCTCTAATCCTATAGTTATTTTAGGGAAAATATAAAGTACCTGATTTAACATTTTTAGATATAATTGTTATCTTAGGTTAAAATCATCACGCCCCTATTAAAACTATCAAAATGCGAGTAAACTTCTTATAGAGTAAATCAACAAGGGTAGTGTTGTATCGGTTTGACAGGGTAATAAGCAATCAATGGTGCCCAAAATCAACGTTTATCCCATATTTTGAAGCTGCAATCATAACCAAGCAAAATCTGCCATCATGAGTTGATACTCCTGATGGCATATTTAAAAAACATCGTTATTCAATTAGATATATGACCTGATTCTATTTGCATAGAACAGTTACTTAGTATCTTATCATATCATTGAAATGATATCGGAAATTTTCGATTTCCCTACACAAACCAACATAAATGGCAGTTCCTTTTACCCCATACCGCTTCTACTAAACCACTCCTTTTTGAAAAAAATTAAATTTTGACTTTAACAAAGAACTATCCGCGATTTTTAATCAAGATCACTTCGATGATTTTTTCACCTATATCGCGGCGAATGTGCAAAGCTTGATACAACTCCCTTAAAAAGTCTTCATCTTCGGCAAGGATACTATCAGCCAAAACTAAATCTGTACCTACCGCAAAGGCTGCCTCTCTTAAATCTTCTCCAAGAGAATCTTTGGCAGCATCAAACAAATTATTTATACCTTCGTGTCGAATAATACCTGAGATTGTGTCAAACATCGATAAAAGCTCATCTTCGGAAAAGCTGTTAAACAGCTTTAGATGAGACACTGCGCGATAAATATCACGGGTTTGTTTTTGTGAAAGATTGCCATCGGGTGCTACTGCAATCAAAGCTATAGCAGTGAAAGCTTCTGGGGTCGTGAGTGCATTCTGTACTCTCCCTTGAGAACTGGATGCCCTATCAAATAGACTCATTTCAACTTACTCCTATGAGTGGGGTCATTATGGTAGTGTATATACTTAAAATGATTTTAATCAAGTAACTAAAATTACCATTTAATCCTGGATAAGTATAGTGTTCCCAAGATTAGCCCCAAGCGAACAGTTGCACTCAGCTAATTTTGATGAAAAATTATTCTTTTTCCGTAGTTTTATCGACAATACTTCTTCCAAACCGGATTTCGGACGCTTGTCTTTTCAATTGTGCCGACTACCGCCAAACCGATTCCAGATATAGTAAGTAGCAGTATTACTGAGGTAAAAAAGGCTTTTACAAGTATATGTAGGGCTTCGTCAAAGAAAATGTAGGTGGTCATAGCTTCGGAACCATTACTAAAAGTGTAACTAGTGTTATTGAATTCTCCATCTATTGGTGTTCTATTTCCGCAGAAAAAACACTAGTATTGGTATCTTAACAAAACTTTAGCTTATTAACTGATACTGTCATAACATTTTATTTTTTAAGATTTGATGAGCTTTGATCGAGATAATGATTAATTTTGTGTTATGGAAATTTGATTGATTAATAATATTGCCATTAATTCTGTGGAAGCGCAGTCAAAGGTTAGTAAATTAGGTTACACCATATTTTATACAACTATTTAGAAAGAATATAAAGCTTAAATAAAGATAGTGAAACTCGGTATCTTTAAGATATGGGGTTTGTGGAAATTCAAGATTGTTTTACAAATCAATTAAGATTGTCTGCTTATCTGATTGATTTATGTATATATACTTATTAATTCACAAATAACTATATATTTTTGGAGTCGATAAAATGAAATTAACGAAAGACTTAATTAACAAAATATTTCAGGGGGGGCTAGAAGAGAAGCATTTTTTATTCAAAATAGAAATTATTAGTAATCGTGTATTACTTAAATCTATATCATTAGCATATAAAAAACAGATATTTGAAACTTTTACTGAAGATATTACTACTTATATGTATCCTCGTCCGGCTAAGAATATAGGTGAAACAAGATCATTTATTCAAAGTTGTCTGGAAGGGATGAAAAACGAAGATGAATTAATACTGGTAATTTTAAAAAAAGATGACCAAGAATTTCTGGGTTGTGCTGGAATTCATCGCATCAATAGCCAACACCCAGAATTTGGCATATGGTTGAAAAAAACAGCTCACGGTAAGGGTTACGGCTTTGAAACAGTGGTAGCAATGAAAAACTGGTGTGAAGAAAATTTAGATTGCGAATATTTTATTTATCCTGTGGACGAAGAAAATTACCCCAGTCGCAGAATACCCCAAAAGTTGGGTGGGGAAGTTACGAGAACTTATCAAAGGAGAAATTTAAGCGGTAGAATTTTGAATATTGTTGAATACAGAATTCCCAAGGGTTAAGAGGATGTTTAATAAGTATCATTTTTAACGCAATTATCGGATTATCCTCCCTTTCCCCCCTTTGAAAGCGGGGTTAAAGTCCCCCTTTTTTAAGGGGAGTCTGTTTAAATTATTTGCCGTGGAGATAGAGTTAGAGTGTGTTGTGCTCAATGGTTGTTACTCAGAGGTGCAACCAAAGGCGATAAGCTGCTCACCCATGCGCTACGCGATTGGCATTCGCCACCTTCGGGGGACGGGAAGGTGGCGCAATATATTGACTATGTTGTGGGTATGAGTCAGAAAATTGGCGATAAAGCTGCGATTCAATTTCCGATGGGATTTTACGATGCTTTGGGTACAGGGGGATGGATTGAGTTTGCTTATAAGTTGGGACGTAGCGCTATAGAAATGCACGCTTGTGATGTCTACTAACCAGATATATAAGTACCTGTGCAAAATTAATTTAACATTTCGTCAAGGTAGGCCGTCTTGCTGTCTTGCTAGAGGCAAGAGAAATATAACTGAGTGGTAAATATACAATTAATTTTACTTACCCACTTAAAAGTGCAGCTTTCGTGATATTATTTTTATAGAGGTAATTACTATAATTGGGATATTGCTGCTTAAGAAATTTTGCACACATTCCCAATATCAGAATATAAATGTGGTCAACAACTCAGGGAAGACGGCCAAGCCCGCTTCAGGCACTAGGGCGTGTTTTCAAACTCGTTGTATCCTAATAAAAAGGTAATTTGAGCCGGGTGCATTGATGAATCGCCGAGATTTAAGTAACGAACAATGGGAGAGGTTAAAACCACTACTTCCACCCCAAAAACCCCATACTGGAAAGCCAAACAAAGACCACCGAACCCTCATCAATGGAATCCTATGGATTCTAAGAACGGGAGCGCCTTGGCGAGATATGCCGGAACGTTATGGACCTTGGGAAAGTGTCGCAACAAGGTTTTATAGATGGCAAAAAACTGGTATTTGGAACCAAATTCTAGAATCTTTACAGGCGATCGGGAATTACTAGATACG
>DESS01000195.1:265-4643 GCA_002361335.1 Richelia sp. UBA3308 | reverse complement strand
CTACCCCGAAGGGGTTCGGTCAAATTCCACGTGCCATAACCGAAAACACTTCTGTACAATTAACTCCCTCGAACATAATGCTGCATTAGAGCAAGCTTTGGATGCATTTAGTGCAAATCCAGATGTTAATATCATTCCAGTTGATATAAATTCTATATTTAAGCGAGTAGTAGCTAATCCAGAAGAATTTAATTTTCAACAAGATCCAGCTAATTCTTGTGTGATCGGTGATATCGGTCGTATTAGTAGCGTATGCAACAACCCCAATGAATTTGTTTTCTTTGATTCCCTACATCCGAGTTCAAAAACTCATGCTTTAGTAGCGGATGCAACGCTGAGTGCGATTAAACATCAAACTGTACCTGAACCTTCTACATTGTTAAGTACGTTTTTCTTTGGTGCAATCGCTACGGCAGCTGTTTTAAAGGGAAAACGAAAAAAAATATCGCAATTAAGCAAATAATTTCGCTTTAGTTTTACTTTAATAGCCTTTGGCGCAGCCTGCGGCCGATGGCGATAAGCCCCTAGGGCATGCGCTACCCTACGGGAACACCTTGCGGTGAATGCGATTGGCATTCGCCACCTTCGAGCGACGGGAAGATCGCAATTCAATACAACTGTGGTAGTGCCAATGCCGGAGTTTTATTCCCGTAAAATTGATAAAACTATAGCGCTATAGTTCTCTGATGAAATTCTTAGTAGTAAGGAAGGTAGCTATTTTCAATTTACCAATACATTAGTCCATCTTCCACTAGGGGAAATACAGGATTACCCATAGCTACCACACTTTTCACTTAGCTAAATGTATCAATTATATTTTGCGAGAATTAATAATAATGGTTCTTTAGTACCAAAATCTGCTTAAAATATAATTAAACAAGTTCGGTGTAGGAAAAATAGCCACCATACTTAAAACTGGGAAGCTCTGGCGCTGAATCCCTCGCTATCCATCATGGGTGATTTCAGTCTAAATTCCCAATAGCAACGAAGTAATTAGAATTCTGGAGGTGATAAGGGGTAATGGAAAAGATCGTTTTAGGTGCAGATTTGTATGGTTTCCCCCTTAAGGAAGCGATAAAAGAGCATTTACAGAATAATGATTACAAAGTTATTGATTGTGGTGTCGATAGTACGGAAAATGTTACACCCTACTACACCATCGCTAGCGATGTTGCAAGAAGAATCCTAAACGGGGAGTTTGAGCGTGGAATTCTTGTATGTGGTACGGGAATGGGAATGTCAATAATTGCAAATAAACACCCAGGAATTTATGCCTCTGTATGCGAGAGTACATTTGCCGCCGAAAAATCACGGTCGATAAACAATTCAAATGTTTTAACACTGGGTGCGATGCTAACTACTGTTTCAGTAGCAACAGATATCGTAGATGTCTGGCTAAAAACGGAATTTACCAAGGGCTGGGAAATACCTATTCAGAAATGGTTACAAAATTCAATGAATGATATTTCCTCTTTTGAAGATAAACAATTTACCTCGTAAACCTACAGACAAAACACTTTCGATTCTTCAAGAAAACATTATTTTTGTGGAAAGAAACTTTCTAGATAAACCCGTTCAAAATTATGGTTGTTGGGTACAGGTATTATGCTTAATCAATAATTATAAATAAGTAAGTCAGCACAAATAAACCCAAATATATTACAGAATCTAAACTGGCTCCAAAGCCTTGTTCCTACTCACTACTTACTATTCACCCCATCACTTGTCCGGCATTACTATTTTCAACGCCAACCGACTTAAAATACCAATTCAGTAAACATCTAACTTTGAAATTATCAAAGTTTCTGAATCCATATGCTGAACCTGTAATTAGTTTTAATTTGTTGTTTGTACCCCCAATCATCCAAATTTCGTAAATTGTTTTCTGTCCATCTACTTGATAAATATTGTGTAATTCAAATCAAAAATGTATAATGTGGGATTACAATCAATTATTTCAAACCATTGAAGAATTAGTAATGCACCATTCTCCTAGTGGTGCGGAAACAGAAATTAATCAATATTTATTGCAGCAATTTACAGCATTAGGAGTGGAAGTATGGCAAGATAGAGCCGATAATATAATTGCCAAAATTCCTGGAAAAACTAACGAATATCCCATTGCGATTACTGCTCATAAAGATGAAATTGGGGCAATTGTTAAAACTGTTGGCGAACAAGGTAGAGTTGAAGTTCGTAAGTTAGGAGGTGCTTTTCCCTGGGTTTATGGTGAAGGGGTAGTAGATTTATTAGGGGATAATCAAACTATCAGTGGTATTCTTAGCTTTGGTTCCCGTCATGTGTCTCACGAATCGCCACAAAAAATTTTTCAGCAAGATGTAGCCCTGAAATGGGAAGACGCTTGGATTGAAACCAAGTGTAACACCACAGAGTTAGAAAATGCCGGTATTCGTCCGGGAACTAGAATGGTTATTAGTAAGCATCGTAAGCATCCCATTCGTTTAAAAGACCATATTGCTAGTTACACATTAGATAATAAAGCTTCCGTGGCTATCTTACTCGCTTTGGCGGGGGAGGTAAGACAGCCAGCAGTAGATATATATTTAGTAGCTTCCGCAAAAGAAGAAGTAGGAGCAATTGGAGCGCTTTATTTCTCTCAAAATCAACCCTTAGATGCTTTAATCGCTTTAGAAATTTGTCCCCTCTCATCAGAATATCCCATAGAAGATGGTAAAAATCCCGTAATACTTTCCCAAGACAGTTACGGAATTTATGATGAAACCCTTAACCGACAACTCCGGCATTGCGCCAAACAACTAGATATGTCCCTACAATTAGCAACACTCACTCAATTTGGTAGCGACGCTTCCATCGCGATGAAATTTGGTCATGTTCCCCGTGGAGCTTGTTTAAGCTTTCCCACTGAAAATACCCATGGGTATGAAATCGCACATTTAGGAGCGATCGCCAACTGTATCGATTTGTTAAAAGAGTTTTGTGAAAGTGGATTTAGTTAGTAGATAGTAGTTAGTGGTTAGTGGTTAGTTGTTATTGGTTAGTGGTTAGTGGTTAGTTGTTATTGGTTAGTGGTTAGTGGTTAGTAGTTAGTAGTTAGTAAAAAAATCATAGAGCAGTTTTCAAATAAATGAATTACAGTACTTTTTTTAACTCTTGTGGTACCGGCATCCCTGCCCGTAAGACTATATCTCGTTTAGATGAAATTTCCTGTAACTAATAATTAACAATTAACAAATAACAAGTAACAAGTAACAAGCAATTCTCTACAATAAGTCCAGAGTAGATATAAATAAACCAAAGTAAATGCACAAAACCGTTGCTGAAGTGATGAGCCGTGACTCAATAACTGTACGAGCCGAAACTCCTTTACGGGAAGCGATTAAAATTTTGGCTGAAAAGCGTATTGGTGGCTTACCAGTTGTAGATGATGACGGTAAGTTAATAGGCATTATCTCGGAAACTGACTTGATGTGGCAACAAGCTGGTGTTACCCCACCGGCATACTTTATGATTTTCGATAGTGTTATTTATTTAAAAAATCCTGCGGAATATCAAAAGGAATTACACAAGGCTTTAGGACAAACCGTGGGGGAAGTCATGAGTAAAAAACCTATTTCGATTTCACCCGACAAACCTTTAACAGAAGCAGCCACAATAATGCGCGATCGCAAAATTCACCGTCTGCCAGTTCTCGATGATTCCGCTCAAATAATTGGTATTCTCACATTAGGTGATATTATCCGTGAAATGGCAGCATCTCAAAGTTAGTTAGTAGTTAGTGGTTAGTGGTTAATTGAAAAATCATAACTAATCATTAAGAAACAAATAAACAACAACTGACAATTAACAATCAACATTTTAATATGAGTATTACTCCCGACACAGTTAAAATAAAGCTTGAAAGTGAAGATTTAGGCGATCGCTTACGTGGAGTCAATGAAATTCGGCAATTAGAACCAGCAATTGGTTTTGAATTAGTTCAAAGTGCGATCAAAGATAAAAACGCCCGGGTGCGATATTCTGCTGTCAGTCAATTCGATACTTTGGGCGGACAAGATTTAGATAAATCTCTCAATTTATTACGGGAATTACTTCAAGATCCTGAAGCCGACGTACAAGCAGCTGCAGCAGATTGCTTGGGAGGTTTAAAATTAGTTGCCGCTTTTGACGATTTGCAACAACTTTATCAATCCACAGATGAATGGATTGTCAAATTAAGCGTGATTGCAGCTTTGGGGGAATTAGGTGAACCACGGGGTTTTGAAATGCTAAAACTTGCGCTTTCTGACGAAAATGACTTAGTCAAAACCGCTGCTATTAGTTCTATGGGAGAATTAGGAAATACTCAAGCAGTATCAGTTTTAGCTCCATTAGCAACGAATTCCGATTGGCAAATTCG
>DESS01000195.1:0-201 GCA_002361335.1 Richelia sp. UBA3308 | reverse complement strand
GAAGCTAAACCTATTTTAGAAAGTTTAGCGAACGATGAAGTAGAAGCAATTGCAGAAGAAGCGAAGAAAAGTTCTCAATAGTAGTTAGTGATTCATAGATAGTCCAACAAGTAACGAGTAACGAGTAACGAGTAACGAGTAACGAGTAACGAGTAACGAGTAACGAGTAACGAGCAATGAGTAATGAGTAATGAGTAATGA
>DESS01000101.1:1316-19118 GCA_002361335.1 Richelia sp. UBA3308 | reverse complement strand
AGCCGTAACACACCCTACAAAAAAATTAATATAGTTAAAAATTATTTACAAATGCGTCAAAAAACTTATTAATAACATCAAAAATTTTCAATTGTTAGGAAAATTAACTGTAAAATCAACTTCTATTAACTTCCCTTTTTGATAACTCTTTATTTTGCGACAATTGAAAACGTTAATAAATTAAAGCAATTATAGTCCCATCATTTTTGGACAACTTTAGTTTCTATAAAACGGAGAACTTATTTCATGAAACTAGCTTACTGGATGTATGCAGGCCCTGCTCACATTGGTACTCTGCGCGTCGCCAGTTCTTTTAAAAACGTTCACGCCATCATGCACGCACCCCTTGGCGATGATTATTTTAATGTGATGCGATCGATGTTGGAGAGGGAACGGAATTTTACTCCGGTAACTGCTAGTGTTGTCGATCGCAATGTTCTTGCTCGTGGTTCTCAAGAAAAGGTTGTGAATAACATTACCCGCAAGGATTCTGAAGAAAATCCCGACTTAATCATATTGACTCCGACTTGCACTTCCAGCATTCTGCAAGAGGATTTAGAAAATTTTGTGGAAAGGGCGCAAATGGATACGAAGGGTGATGTGATGCTGGCTGATGTTAATCACTATCGCGTCAACGAATTGGAAGCCGCAGACAGAACTTTGCATCAAGTTGTCAAATACTATATTGAAAAAGCCCGTAAAAAAGATCAACTTCCTCAGGGCAAGACTGAAAAACCTTCTGTAAATATCATTGGTGTTTCAACACTCGGTTTCCATAATTTGCATGACTGTACCGAGTTGAAAAAACTAATGAACGATTTGGGAATTGAAGTTAACGCCGTGATACCAGAAGGCGCTTCAGTTCACGAATTGAAGAATTTACCCCGCGCTTGGTTTAATTTAGTACCTTACCGGGAGCTTGGGGTTATGGCAACCAAGTATTTAGAAGCAGAATTCGGAATGCCTTACGTTGATATTGCTCCAATGGGTGTAGTGGAAACTGCTCGCTGTATCCGTAAAATTCAGCAAATTATCAATCAACAAGGTGTTGATGTAGATTATGAAGAATTTATTAACGAACAAACCTTGTATGTGTCTCAAGCTGCATGGTTTTCTCGTTCAATTGACTGTCAGAACTTAACTGGTAAAAAAGCCGTTGTATTTGGTGATAATACCCACGCTGCTGCCATTACCAAGATTTTAGCCCGGGAAATGGGAATTCATGTAGTTTGGGCTGGAACTTATTGTAAGTATGATGCAGATTGGTTCCGCGAGCAAGTCAGCGAGTATTGCGACGAAGTATTGATTAGTGATGATCATGGTGCAATCGGAGATGCCATCGCCTCCTGTGAACCTTCAGCTATTTTCGGTACCCAAATGGAAAGACATGTTGGTAAGCGTTTGCATATTCCTTGCGGTGTAATTGCTGCACCAATTCACATTCAAAATTTTCCTATAGGTTACAAACCATTTATGGGTTATGAAGGAACCAATCAAATAGCAGATTTGGTGTATAATTCCTTTACCTTGGGAATGGAAGATCATTTATTAGAAATCTTTGGTGGACACGATACTAAAGAAGTAATTACCAAAGGAATTTCCGCTGAATCAGATTTGAATTGGACAAAAGATGGTTTAGCAGAATTGAACAAAATTCCGGGATTTGTACGTGGTAAAGTGAAGCGAAATACTGAAAAATTTGCCCGGGAAAGAGGAATTAAGAACATTAATGTAGAAGTACTTTATGCTGCCAAGGAATCTGTAGGAGCTTAGTTAGTGTTGCTGAATCCGGTTATGAATTAAGATTTTGAGACGTTGCGTGCGGCTGGCAACGTCTCTACAGAGGCTTGTGGGATAAATGAAATCCAATTGATTATAAAGTCATTTGATATTAGCAGGACTTACGGTATTGTCACTAGACTCGGATGGTGCGTGACGCTCTTATGTCTTATTACTACGTTCAGATTTGTTTGTAGCGTCACACACCCTACAAGAAAAATGTGCCAGTTGGGTAAGTCCTAATTAGATATTCATATTCTGCCAGCTAATTTGACCAATTGTTTGAAATTAAGCAAATGAATTTTCTCTTGGGCGGTGTCGATATTAATCCAACCTTTCTCATCCAGCTTTTCCATGATTTGGGTAGTTTCCTCAATACCGATGTCGGTAACATCAGCTAAATCTTGAAACGGAATATTATAAATATTCTTTCCTTTTGGAGTTTCTTCACCATAACTCTCACCCAAAGACACCAAAGTACGAGCTAGTTTTACTGCTGGTGGTGCGACTCGCATTTGCAAGCGGAGGTTAACCTCACGTATACGTCTTACCATAAGTTGCAGCATTCGATGATGTAGCTGGGAATCTTTGAATAATATCTGAATAAAGGCCTCCCTGGATACAGTTATTAATTCTACCGGGGAAAGAGCAATTACATCAGTTGAACGGGGAGATTCATCTAAAATCGCCATTTCTCCAAAGAAATCCCCTTTACCTAATATTACCAAGGCACGAGTATCTTCATTAGTAGTACGTCGGACTTTTACCCAACCTGATACAATAAAGTAAACCGCATTACCCCAAGAGTCTTCCATTAAAACGGCTCGCCCTGCGGGATATTCGTGCATTGTTGCAACTTTGAGCAGCCATTCTAAAGTTTGGGGATTGGCTGTACTCATCAAGGGAAAAATGTCACTGAAAACCTCTGTCTGCATGAAGTCTCTGCCGCAAATAGATAAAAAACTAGGTATTTATGCCAATTATGTATGTTCACCAAAGGTGTCAAGGAACATAATTGATTTTTTGGATAATCAAAACGAGGGGGACAGAGGTTGCGCTCAGCAACCTCTGGGAAATCTAAATTCATACCCAAATTTAGCAACGCCAAAAATTAGATAGGGAAAAGTTTATCCGTAATAAAATGTAGATTACGGTTTCAAAATTTATATTTATAGAACGGCAACTGTTTAAAGTTAACGTTTTCTGTTTCTATTACAACATAAATATTGACAAATACTCATCAGCGTTTATACTGACAAAAACCTTTGGGTAAATAAAAATTAAATTACTTATTAAAAATAATAATAAACCATATTACAAATCCCCCCATTAGGGGAAGCTGAGGAAGAGAAAAAAGTTTACAAAGGATTTTAGCAAGATTCCCCTAGCATTCTTATTCACTTCTTACAGCTTGAGCCGCTAAATATATTTTTGCCCATTCTCCCATCACTTGATGAGTTTTGCGTTTGAGATGTTTGGCAATTTCTTCTATACTTTTATCCATTTTCAACATCTCTAAAACTTGCTTTTGCACTGGGGATAATTTTGTTTGTAATTGTTCCCATTGCTTCGGTGTTAATCCTAAATTATGTTCCGATAAAGAAGTTTCCAGCCAGTTGGAGACTAACTCCGGTTTATCTTTGAGCGCAAAAACCCGCACTGCATGATAGCCAATCTTTTCTCTCAACCGATAAATTTCCTTAATTGGCCTACCTAATTTTTTCGCGATCGCATCTTGGGTAAAGCCTTTAAGATACATTTGTAGCCATATCCGAGCATCTTCCCCAAGATTTTCCATGAGGTATTCCTCGAATTGCTCTTTTACCAACTGACGCTGTAATTCTTGTTGTTGGGCTTTTTCAACTTCAACATAATCTTCTATAGCGTTTTGATCTATTAAACTGACTCGATTTTCACCATCTTCACTAAGTACTTCTTCAGAAACCAACCGTACCAAATCTTTAGTGGGTACTTGAGTTAAGCCACCGCGCTGAATTCTCTTTAAATAGTTAACAAAGCGATATACCAGTAGTGGCTGATTACGTATTGGTCGCATACAATACTCTTCTAAGCTGGCAAACACTAAGGCGTTTCTCAATCTGCTATCATCGGTAAATTCCGCAATACAAGCCATCTGGGAAAGCATATAGCTGTCACTTTGCAATAACTCTTGAAGTATTTCTTGTAACACATCTAATACTTGACGCTGGCGATCGCGACTCAGAGAAATCCATGTTTGAATTTTGGAACGCAATGTTGCTAAGCTTCCCAGACGAGTAATCAGGTTACGATAAGCACGTTCCCTACCTACGCCCAAGTAGCGTTGACACAAAATCCGATAGCGATATTCCATCGCTTGCTTGGCGATTTTCAATTCTTTAATGTTGAGATTTTCAAAACGTTGTTTATCGCTTCCCAACAGCCACTTAACGATACTTTCTCGTGTCGCTTCGCTGTGTTGGGGACATTCATCAACCAAGCGATTTCGCCAATATAGCGCCAGTTTTTCCGCTTCAGATGTCATATTGAGATTGCGCTCCTCAAAAACCTTCTTTAAAGTTTGCATCACAACCCCCGTCGTTCACAATTAGTGTATTTAACTATTTGTCGCCTCATCAGGCTAAAATATCCTAAAAGACATTTAATTTAATGGATTCTATTTTTTATTAGGTTTGCCTCTAGTCAACTTATGCAGATTTTTCCACATCAACTTAAAAAACAATCAATTTAACAAGTAATGTAATCCTGCTTTTAAGCCATATCTCTTAGTTTTGACCAATATAAATTTTTGTAAAGCAAAATATATTGTTTCAGGCAAGTTCCCTATATCTATCTAAGGACAGATGTGCAATAAACTGCTTAAGTGATTTGACTGCTAAGATCAGACTATTTATAAACCCTAAGAATAGAATTCACTTTTATCCAGACGTTGCTTTATACATATTAGTTTCACCTCAAAAAACTAGATAATAATTAGTATGTTTTTTTACAATTTCTTACTTCTTGATTTTGTTTGTCTATCATTACAGTTAATATAAACTTTATACAAGAAACACAATAACTAGTATTATTTGAAAATTTTACTTATGAAATCCGGAAGTTAATATATGATTTATTATACGTAATAATAACATATATAATGTATTGCTATATACAATTACTTAACATAAATAAAGTATCTTTGTAAACTAACCTGTTAAATTAGGAAGATAACATAATATCCTCTAAAAACAGAGTGGGAAGTTTTTTGATTTCAATTTTTGGATAAAGCAAATAGAATATAATTGTTGTAATATGATTATGAAGAAAATTCTGAAAATAAGGTAGTACCCATTTGGGTACTTTTTGACACAATTACTTCAGTAGGTAATATTAATTCTCTGTAAAGACAAGAAGAATTCAGCCCACCGATTAGGGTGGGCTTCGTAATTATAGCCCCAGCCTTTTAATATGCGGGGGCTACTTAAGATGTGTTTTAACAAAAGCCCAAAGCCTGTAAAATTAAACTAATGATTTAATTAATTAGCGACCATTAGACCTACCGATTATTGGATTTTCTACAGCAAGTCGATATTCTTCAACTTGTTCAGAATAAGCAATCGGTAAAACAGCTTCAACGTTTTCATGGGGACGAGGAATAATCACCCAAGATTCGAGTATTCCACCATGACAGCTTTCTGCCGCTTCAACACCAGCAGCCATAGCAGTTTTAACTTCCGAAACGTCGCCACGAATATTAACTGTAAAGCGAGCACTACCAACTCTGATATAGCCAACAAGAGTGACTCTACCGGCTTTTACCATTGCATCCGCCGCTGCTAACACGGCAGGGAAACCTTTAGTTTCTAATGAACCAACTGCCTGTAATGGCATTTATTATCTCCTGTATCAATAAACCTATGAGGTGCTATTTAATAGCTACCGATATATTCTTTATCTTCTCAGAAATCGAACAACTGGGTACTACAAACGGAAAGGTTCCGATTTTGAAGTGAAATGGATTGGTAAAACGCTTTCTACATTCTCTGGAGGGTTAGGAACGATGTAATGACTCATTATTTTCCCTCCATGGGATTGTTCTTCAGCAGCTTCAAGCCCTGCCTCTACAGCACGGTTGACTTCAGCAACCTGTCCCCTGACTGCGACAAAGAAACGTCCACTTTCTGATTTATCGTAAAAAACTACTGAAACTGCGGCGGCTTTAACCATTGTATCTGCGGCTATTAGTATTGCAGGAAAACTTAGTGTTTCAATTACTCCTACTGCCATTGGCATGGCTTTATTCTCCTGAGTCAAGGGATGGGTAAAGATTATTATACGGTGGTTTGGTTCCGGTTTTGATCTAATTTTTTTCTAAATATGTTTTGTTTTATTTCTTGGGCGTAAAAAATTTTAATACTGGAGTTTAGATAAATTTATAAAACTTGTGAAAAATATTTTTTAGTAGGCGGAAGCGTTTTTGCCGGGTTCTTATTTTACGATAAATCCGAATCTATTTTTTCAACAAGCATGTCCCGTCATTTGGAAAGATTATTGCAAATTGATTCACTACTAAGAAACAAGCAACGAACAACGAATTCCTGTCTTGCTCAAACTCTGGAAGTCAGTGAACGTACTATCCGCAGTGACTTAGCTTTTTTACGCGATCGATTTAACGCACCGTTGGAGACAAGGTCATCATTATACCGATTCGGAATGGCGTTTACCGAGTATTCCTTTAACCACCGGGGAATTATTCGCTCTTACCGTGGGTGCGAGAATGCTTGAAGCTTACGCGGGTTCACCTTATGCCATGCAATTAAAAAGTGCGATCGCCCGATTAAGCGAGCGTTTACCAGAAAAAACGTGGGTTAACGTACAACAACTTGCAGAAGAATATATTTGCTTTGGTGGAGGTGCTCAAAGTGATTTAGATCCAGATATTTGGCACAAACTCGAAGATGCTTGCAGTCAGCAGAAAACTGTACTAATGACTTACTATACTGCTAGCCGTAATGCAATTTCAGAGCGCCAAATTGACCCCTATTTGCTACACGTATATCGCGGTACTAATTTGTACTTGATTGGTTATTGTCACAATCGTCAAGCAATTCGTTGGTTTCGGGTAGATAGGATTAGAAAGTTGGAAGTTTTATCAGAGCACTTTACACAAGACTCTAATTTTAATGCCAAAGAATATATCGGCAGTATTTTTCAACATGAAGTTGGGGACAAAATTCTCTCGGTGGAAGTTTGGTTTGAAACCCATCGCTATCAAGAATAAATGCTATAAAAGTGTTTGCTTGAATAGTAGTAATTTTGAATACCTACCCAATCGCATCTTTTTGTAATTGGGATAAAAGTAGATTTGTAGTTGCGCTTTAGCGCTAAAGCGCAACTACGAACAAACAAATTGCCTCGAATTACGATACAAACCATGCCAAATTTTGTTAACTTGTCTTTTCCCGTATTCGGTAAGGAATTACCAGCGGATCATAATCACCGACTTTATGGGGCTATTTGTAAGGAATTACCGCAGCTACATGAAATGGAAGGATTAGCAATCAATACCATCTCGGGTATTCCAAATAAACAGGGGAAAATTACTCTGACTCAAAAATCTCGACTAATTTTAAGATTACCAGTTGAAGCGATCGCTCTTGTTTACCTCCTTGCAGATAAAACTCTAAATATTGGCGGTAATAAAATTCAGCTAGGAAATCCAGAATTGCAAACTTTAAAAGCTGTAGAGGTGCTCAAAGCAAGACTAGTGACGATTAAAGGTTACAAGGAAGCGGAAGCATTTCTAGAAGCTGCTAATGGACAATTACAAAATTTGGGTATTTCCGCTAATCTTGGTATTCCTGCAAATGATAAAGGTGAACCCAAACGTTTGACGCTCAAAATTAAGCATGGAGAAAGACAACATATCATAGTTGGCTTTGGTGTGATTGTTTCAGATTTAAATGCAGAAGATTCAATTAAGCTGCAAATTCATGGTTTGGGTGGTAAACGTCGCTTGGGTTGTGGCGTGTTTTATCCAAATATTCCAGTCAACAGACGTACTCGTACACAAAGACGTTTAGGGGGAAATTGTGCCGAAACAACTATGGGCTAAAAGTTCGAGAAAGTTAGATGGTGAAAGACTTACCCTTAAACAGCATTTGATTGATACAGATAATGCTGCTCAGAAAATCTTCATTGGTAGGATATTACAAAACTGGTGTCGATTTTTTAAGGTAAGTAATATTGAGAGATTCTTGATTCATCTAAGAATTGCAGCATTATTTCATGATGTTGGTAAAGCGAATGCAGAATTTTACAGAATTATCGACAAAAATACCAGGGAGACGCAAACACTACGTCATGAATGGATTAGTGCTTTAGTATTGCACTTACCAAGCGTCAGAGATTGGTTAGGAGCAAGTGAATTACAACTTGATTTAGAAGTCATTACTGCTGCAGTACTTTCTCACCATTTGCAAGCTCATCAAGAGGAATGGGGAAAACCTCGTACATTAGTAAAACAGGTTGAACTTTATTTAAATCACTCAGAAATTATTGAAATTCTGAAGAAAATTGCTGAAATCGCCGATATTGAAGGATTACCGGAATTACCTGATAAATGGGTTGCTGGTGATAGTTTTTGGGAGCAAATATATCTAGATGCAAGCGATACTGGTGAAGATTTCTCATTAGACATTAAAGATGATAATCAACGTCGCTCACTACTATTAGCTGTAAAAGTGGGGTTAATTGCATCTGATTCTGTGGCTTCTGCAATGTTTCGAGTCGGGTATACAATGCAGCAGTGGCTCGATGAAACTATTCATAGGGATGCAATTACGCCAAAAGAAATTCAAATTGAAATTTTACAGCGTCGCTATCGTCAAATTAGAGAAAAAAATGATTCTGGTAACTTCAGGTTAAAACCTTTTCAAAGAAAAGCCCCAAGATTAGGTAATCGCGCTCTGCTTCTGAGTGGTTGCGGAAGCGGTAAGACTATTTTTGCCTACAAGTGGATTCAATCTGTACTGAGTCGTTACAAAGTTGCTCGTGCAATCTTTCTTTATCCTACCCGCGGTACAGCTACAGAAGGATTTAAGGATTATGTGTCATGGGCACCGGAATCTGATGCTAGTTTGTTAACGGGTACTGCTAGCTATGAATTGCAGGAAATTGCCAAAAATCGCACAGAATCTACCAAAGATAAGAATTTTATTACAGAGGAAGACGAGCGACTTTATGCATTAGGTTTTTGGGGTAAGCGTTTTTTCTCTGCTACGGTAGATCAATTTCTTTCTTTTTTAACTCATAGTTATAGCGGATTGTGTTTGCTACCAGTTTTAAGTGACTCTGTGGTGGTAATTGACGAAATTCACAGTTTCTCCCGGGGAATGTTTGATAATCTCATGAGTTTTCTCGAACATTTCGATATTCCCGTGCTGTGTATGACTGCGACTTTACCCACAACTCGACAAGAAGAATTAGAAGGAGTTAAAAACTTAACGGTATTTGCTTCCTGTGGTGATGAGGAATTAACTAAGGTAGAAAAACATCCGCGATATAATGTTGAATTTACTGACTTTGATACCGCTCGGAGTATGGCAATTGATGCATATCAACACCAATATCGGGTTTTGTGGGTTGTTAATACTATTGATAGGTGTCGCGAAATCGCTGGAAGAAGAGAGCCGAAATCTGGGTTAGAAGGGGATTTAGATGTTGATGTTTTGACTTATCACAGCCGATACAAGCTTCGTGACAGACAAAATCAACATAATGCTACAGTTACAGCTTTTTCCCGTAAAAAAGGAGAGATAAAACCTGCTATTGCAGTGACGACACAAGTTTGTGAGATGTCTTTGGATCTTGATGCAGATGTTTTAATTACCGAACTTGCACCAATTTCTTCAATGGTACAGCGTATGGGACGTTCTAATCGTCATATGTCTCGTGGTTCGGATTTTCGAGCTAAAGTTTTGATTTACGAACCAGAGAATTGTAAACCCTACAAAAAAGAAGAAATAGAAGCAGCACGTAAGTTTATTTCAGAAGTAAATGGGGAAATTAGTCAATGGGATTTAGCAAATCTTTTAGAAAAGTATTCCCTAGGAGAAACTATTGCTGATGGTAGCAGCAGCTTTGTTAATGGTGGTTACTGGGCATTTTCTGAATCATTCCGCGATATAAATAATTTCTCGGTAAATGCTTTGTTAGATAGGGATTTGGAAACAGTCGAAGCATTAATTAAAGATAAAAAAGCTTATGACGGGTACGTTTTACCAGTACCGAAACAATTCGCTATTTCGGAAAATCGTCCCGAATGGATGCCTAAATATATGGCGATTGCTAAACATGAATATTATTGCGATCGCAGGGGGTTTGGAAAGTGGAGTTAAGGCTTGATTATCAACTAGCAGCTTTACCTTCTGCTCAACATCGTGCGGGTTTGGCTGGTTTGGTGTTGATGGTGAAATATTTACATCGTCAACCTGATTTTAATAAATGTGAGGAAGCAGTTGTTAAGGTTGAAGATTTAAATGAATTTGGAGTCAAATTACGATTGAATTTGGAAGGATTAAAAGCTCTTTTTGACCTTACTTATAAAGCATTTGAAGATGAAAGATCGACTGAAACCAAGATTAAGAAGTATGACCGAATTGAAGAGAAAGAAGTAACTGATAAAAAAGGAATAAATAAGTTAGTCAGACGTTATATTTACAAGGTTACTGTTCCTGATGGTGGATTTCTTGTTGACTGCGATCAATCTTGTGAAGATGGAAAAAATGGTATTTGGATAAAACTATGGCGAGATATGCTTTGGCAAATTGTACGGGGAGTTCCATCTACTCGTAAATCTTTTAATAGTCGTGTTAATGGCGCTTCATATTCTCAAGATGCAGAAAAGATATGGGTTGAATTACAACAACCATTAAAAATTGTCGGACAATCGGGAAATTATTTTTTGGGAGCAATGGCATCAAATCCAGAAAATATAAGTACTTTTGATAAAGTGAGTTATCAGTTTCTATTGCATTTCTGGGTTTTTGCAGCACAAGTTTATTGTCCAGCAATTTTAGATAAAGATGGTAAAAGAGAATTAGCTGGTTATGCTTTGGCAATTCCTGATGTCGCGAATTTACGTAATTTTTGTCGTGTATTTGAAGAAGTTTTAAAAGCAAGAAAAATAGATAAATGGAAATATCTTCCCCGTGAAGCAGTAATCGATCTACCAGAAGAAGCCGCTTTAGATTTACTGCTATTGTTGAAAAATCGCCTTGCTCGTGAAATTGGCGATGGACAAATAAGACGGACGGTTCTAGGAATTGAATTAATTCACGCTCAGAAAGTAGGTAATAACATCAAAATTCGCTCTATCAGTCAAGTTGAACCAATTAAAACACAAGTTGATAGATATGCTCAGATTAAAGATGCTTATTGGTGTCCTTGGTTTAGAAAACAGAGATTACTAAATTTATTGAAAGAACAATCTAAACCTTGGGATGAATTTGATGCTGTATTGAGTCGAATTCCTCGAAAATGGTTAGAAGATCCTTTATTTAGTCATGATGCTCGTGAGTTGTTTAAAAATGAAGCTGGAATAACCAAAATGAAACAAGAAATTCGTGAATATGCCCAAATTGTTTATAACGTTTGTCTCTATTACGTTTTGGGTAAATTAGAGTCTAAATATGAATTGAAATGGGATAAATGTAAAGGTAATCCTAAAAAAGAAGAAGATTACAATACTAAAAAATATAAAATTGCTAACGAAGCATTTTTAGCTGCACGTTCCCGTACTGAAGATAAAGCTTTTATTGATTACTTTGTTTCGACTCTTTATCCCTTTGTTAAAAAGGAAGAATTTGCAGATTTTGCTCAAAAGTTGTTTAACGATACAGATGAAATTCGTGCTTTAACACTTTTGGCGCTTTCCAGTCAATTTCCTGCTAGTAAAAAATCTGAAAATAAGACTTCACAAGGCAGCGCCCTCAGCCTATAAGACTGGGGCTATCCTAACAAAGTAATGTCGCGAATTAATTAAGTTAAGTCCCCGTAATTGCGCCCTCAGCCGGCTAAGGCTGGGGCTATCCTAACAAAGCCTACCTGCGTAGGCTGAATAATCCGACATCACCTTTGATGCCTAAAAGCTCAAATTAATCACAATCAAAATCAAAATGAACAAAAACTTGAATTTATTTGCTACTGTCTTAACCTACCCCGCACCTTCAAGTAACTATCGCGGTGAATCGGAAGAAAATCGTACAGTATTGCAAAAAATCTCCAAAGACGGACAAAAATATGCTGTTGTTAGCCCTGAATCCCTGCGAAATGCCTTGAGAGAAACTTTGATTTTGATGGGGCTTCCCCACAACCGCACGCGGGTACATGATGCCGATCAATTAGCGGTAGAATTTAAGGAATTTCCCAATGCTAGCAAGTACGCCGATGATTTCTTATTCGGCTTTATGGTTGCCAAACCAGACGAAATCAAGAAAAATAAACCCTTCTTACCACCAAAGCGCGATAGTATCTTTCGCTGTAACATGGCCGTAGGTTTGACTCCCTATAAATACGATGCGGTTTTTCATCAGTCGCCACTAAATGTAAAGACTAAGAATAATGAAAAGACTTACTGGAGTAATGCTAGTACATCAGCTTTGTTACACCGGGAAGTAACTTATACAGCGTTTCAATATCCCTTTGCTTTAGCAGGAAGGGATTGTCAGCAGCATCCAGAGTGGGTAAAAGCATTATTACAGGCTATTGCTCAACTTAACAAAGTTGCTGGCGGCCATGCAAGAGCTTACTACGAATTTGCACCACGTTCAATTGTGGCAAGACTTACACCCAAACTCGTTGCTGGTTACAAAACTTATGGATTTGACAAAGATGGTGATTGTCAGGAATTACTTAAACGTTTGGGAAAACCTGACTCCGAAAATTGCGATTTACCGGGAAATGAGTTTTGGTTAGGTGGAGAAATTGTCCGCAATTTAGATGAAGATGAAACAAACCGTCTCCAATCCGCAGAAGTTCATCTTTATTCTAATCCCGAAAAATTATTTGATGCGATCGCGCAACAGTTTTTAGGAGACTAATAAATAGTGAGTACTGTCGAGCAATTTTTACATTTAAAAGCTCCCTTTGCAGCAAATCGTCCTTTTCAATCTGGCGCTTATCGTTCCACAACACCAATTCCTTCACCATCAACATTGTATGGTTTGCTGTTAAATTTAGCAGCAATTGAACAAAGGGATAAATTAGAAGCGCCAACAACACTAATTAAGGAAAATTTACCAGAAATAGAAATTGCCATCGGACAGGTTTCTCAACCAGAAATGGCGGTAATTTCTCAACAACTACACCAATATCCAGTCGGTGCATCCGGTGCAGAATTAGCAAAAAAAACACATGGCGCTAAGTATTGGATTGCTCCCGTGCGACGAACAATATTAGTTAATTTGGATTTAGTAGTGGCTTTCAAAGCAGAAAAATGGTTGCGCGATCGCATTTTAAAAGGAATTAATGGCGAACTAGAAGAATCTCGTTATGGACTACCATTTGCTGGCGATAATAACTTCCTATTTGATGAAATTAAACCCATTGAAACCTCTAAAATGGCACGCTGGTACTGTTCCTTAAAAACTACTAGTCGTCCCCAACCCGGTATTTGTCGGTTAACAATTTGGATAAATCGCGCCGATAATACCAAAACTCAAATAGCAGAATTTGCACCTAGCGCTTTTTGTTTAACTCCTCCCAAAGATGCTTGGATAAAAGTTGGGAAATCAGTAGCTTTTTAATAAGGCAATCAGTCGCACGGCTGCGCCGAAGGCACTTTCAAACTCCTGATTTTATTATTCTTAGTCGTGGATTTTATTAATGTGAATAGTTAGTTTATCCGCTAAATAATCTAGAGACGGGAAATTTCAAGAGACGTGAAATTTCACGTCTCTACAAATAAATCCAACAAAGCGGAAACATTTTTGCCATGTTAACTAGTTATAGTTTACCTAATATATGGCATCGGCATTAAATCCCAAGTGCGAAAAAATGACTCAAACCCCAACCCAACTCACCCTAGAAGAATTCCTCTCCCTCCCCGAAGGAGACGCAATCTACGAATTAATTGATGGACAAGCAATACCTAAAATGTCACCCAAACGTTTTCATTCCAGATTAACCCTTGCACTTTCCCAACTTCTCATACCTTGGGCACAAAATCGTGGTGAAGTAGGTATCGAATGGGCTGTCACACTCACCCGTAACGGTAAACCCTGGGTTCCCATACCCGATTTACTCTATATTTCCTATATTCGCTTACCACAGGATGATGTTCGTGACGAAGCTTGCCCCATTCCCCCAGACTTAGCAATTGAAATTATCTCCCCCAATCAAACTTTTGGCGAAATCACCGAAAAAGCCACCGATTATCTAAAAGCTGGTGTTTTAAGAGTTTGGGTAATTGATGCAAAAGCGAAAACAATCACAACTTTTGATCCCGATACCCTTCCCCAAACAAAACGAGGCAATAATACCTTAGAAGATTCCCTTTTAGAAGGATTACAAATTACACCCCAACAAATCTTTCAACAAGCAGGAATTCCTTAAAACTCCGCGCCCCTTTGCGTTCAAAAACTTATTTACCTCAGATGTCGTAAGGCGTTGAAAACTCACTTTACCTTACAGACACAATGCAAATTTTAGACAATCAAACACAACTCAAACCAGAAACCATCCGCGTTAGCGCACTCCATGCTCTTGCCTATTGTCGCCGCCTTTTCTACTTAGAAGAAGTCGAAGAACTTTATACCCAAGATGCAGCGGTATTTGCTGGACGTAGACTACATGCAGAACTAGAAAAACAAGAAGATGAAGACTGGGAAGAATTATTTCTCACCAGCGAAGAATTAGGGTTACGGGGAAGAGTAGACGCTCTCCGTACCCGTGAGGGAAAAACTATTCCCTACGAACACAAACGAGGGCGTTGTTATCGAGATGAAAATAAACAACCCCAAGCTTGGGAAAGCGATAAATTACAGATTTTAGCTTACGCTTGTCTTTTAGAATCATCTCTCGGAATTCCCATACACGAAGGTCGCATCCGCTACCACGCTGATAATGTTTTAGTTCACGTACCCTTAGATGATGCCGGAAGGGAATTAGTAAAAACAGCAATTGAACAAGCACGTATACTTCGTAACTCAAATTACCGTCCCCCCGTTACCGACAATGAAAGACTCTGCGCTCGTTGTTCCCTATCTCCCGTGTGTTTGCCAGAAGAAGCACGACTATCACATAACAAAGAATGGCAACCAATACAGTTATTTCCCGAAGATGATAACCGTCAAATCATCCACGTTTTAGAGCCAGGGACAAAAATAGGTAGAACAGGAGAACAAATTAAAATAACTCCTAAAATAACTTCTAAAATAACCCTTTGCGATCGATCAATAGAAACAATTCCAGCCCGTCAAGTCGGACAAATAGTACTGCATAGCTTTTCTCAAATTTCTACTCAAGCGCTACATTTTTGTGCCGGTGAAAATATCGGCGTACATTTGATTTCCGGTGGCGGGCGCTATATCGGTAGTTTTGACAATAGACAAGGTAGTATTCAGCGGCGGATTCGTCAGTATACAGCATTGAGTAATCCCGAAACTTGTTTAGAATTAGCGCGTAAATTAGTGACTTGTCGCGCCACCGGACAGCGAAAATTTTTAATGCGTGGAAAACGGAATATCAAGCATAAATCGGCAAAATTAGAAACTGCTATTGCTCAAATGAAAGCCGTGCTCAAACAAGTTAATCAAGCCAAATCCATCGATTCCTTACTAGGTTTTGAAGGTAACTTAGCAGCGGTATATTTTAGTGCATTACCTTGCATTTTTGCCCCTAGCGTTCCTCCAGAAATGAGGTTTTCCAGGAGAAATCGTCGTCCTCCCAAGGATAGATTTAACTGTTTATTGGGTTTTGGTTATGCCTTGTTACTCAAAGACGTAATGAACGCAATATTAACCGTTGGATTAGAACCAGCCTTGGGATTTTACCATCAACCGCGAACCCAAGCGCCACCACTGGCATTAGATTTACTCGAGATTTTTCGCGTACCTTTAGTAGATATGACAGTGATGGCTTCAGTGAATCGCAATCAATGGGATGTTACAGCAGATTTTGATATTCGGGGAGAACAAGTTTGGTTGAGTGAAACCGGCAAACGTAAATTTGTCGAAATTTACGAACGACGCAAACAAGAAACTTGGAAGCATCCAGTTACAGATTATTCTCTTACCTACCGTCGATTGTTGGAATTAGAAGTACGACTTTTAGAAAAAGAATGGTGTGGGGAAGGGGGTTTATTTGCTCAGCTTGTATTGCGGTAATGGGAATTAAGAATTAAGAATTAAGAATTAAGAATTAAGAATTGGTAAATTGGTCATTTTTCCATCTCCTCTTGTCCCCTTGTCCCCTTCCTTGTCTCCTTGTTTCCTTGTCTCCTTGTCTCCTCAAATAAAAAAATGGCTGAAGCAAAAAATTACTACTTGATCGCTTACGATATTCGTTGTCAGAAACGCTGGCGTAAAGCCTATAAGTTGCTCCAAGGATATGGTGAAAGAATTCAATATTCGATTTTTCGCTGTTGTTTAACTCAACGTACTCGTGAGAAATTACGTTGGGAATTGGAAAAGATATTAACTAAGGAAGATGATTTACTTTTGATTCGTTTGTCTCACCAGTGTGTTGCTAGTATTCCAGATTATAATCGTCCAGAGGCTTGGTCATTTAATAATGAAGCTTATCGGATTTTATGATGCACGTACCTCTGGTTGTTGAGTTGAAAAAAATGGTTCAAGCTCTGAAATGATTGTCAGGTTTAGGATTTGGGATTTTTGAAGTTAAAGGAGGTGCTTGCATTTTTGGGATTCCCTTTCAAAGCTATATTTTGTAAGGGTTTGTGATATTGTGGTTTATTGTTTATGTTGGATTTTTAGTTTTGTTTGATTTTTTGGTTTGATTTAGACGGAGGTGCTTGTAAACTTAGATTTGAGCGGTTTATATAGAAGGGTTTTGGCGATCGCTGTGTTTTTACCTTTGATGCCGTAAGGCGTTGAGCACCTAATGAAGGTAGAACAATTACTTGGAATTCTCCTGTGTTTTTACCTTTGATGCCGTAAGGCGTTGAGCACAGTATTGCGAATATTAATCTTATGCACAAATTGACTGTGTGTTTTTACCTTTGATGCCGTAAGGCGTTGAGCACGGTAAAGTGATTTCCTTCAGTAAAAGCAAGTATAGTGTTTTTACCTTTGATGCCGTAAGGCGTTGAGCACGAACTTGAGTTAATTGAAAACTTAAATTATTTCTAGGTGTTTTTACCTTTGATGCCGTAAGGCGTTGAGCACGTTATATCAATTTATTTTGATTGGTACAGATTTTTGGTGTTTTTACCTTTGATGCCGTAAGGCGTTGAGCACAATACAATCATTTATTAACTAATGCATATCTTGAATTAGTGTTTTTACCTTTGATGCCGTAAGGCGTTGAGCACACAGATGGCTCTGTCATGAAGGGTACTAATGACATGGTGTTTTTACCTTTGATGCCGTAAGGCGTTGAGCACCTCCTAGTGGAGATAGGTATTATCGTATAGAAACAGGTGTTTTTACCTTTGATGCCGTAAGGCGTTGAGCACAATTATGCCAGTCCGGCTAACGTCTCAACGAGGAGCTGTGTTTTTACCTTTGATGCCGTAAGGCGTTGAGCACGTGTTCGCACAAGATTGTGCCCCAGTGCGGAAGTTAGTGTTTTTACCTTTGATGCCGTAAGGCGTTGAGCACGAAGAACCAGGGCTGGGATATCGTACTCTCGCAGACTGTGTTTTTACCTTTGATGCCGTAAGGCGTTGAGCACGTATTTGGCTTGTACTCTTCCCCTAATTCCCGGATTGTGTTTTTACCTTTGATGCCGTAAGGCGTTGAGCACTAGAAGATGCAAGAACTAGAGTTAAATGGAGTGTGTGTTTTTACCTTTGATGCC
>DESS01000101.1:732-1180 GCA_002361335.1 Richelia sp. UBA3308 | reverse complement strand
GATGCCGTAAGGCGTTGAGCACAGTGCGAATCTGAGCACCTTGAGCTTACTGCGAATCTGTGTTTTTACCTTTGATGCCGTAAGGCGTTGAGCACGTCTGCATCGGCTAATACTTTTACACCGCTCCATGTGTTTTTACCTTTGATGCCGTAAGGCGTTGAGCAGGTAGTAAACCAATTGTTGTGTTGAGTAAACCAAAAGTCATTGAAGAAACCATTGTTAATGGAATGCGAGATGGTAGCTTGGTTAGAGCCGAGCGAATTTCCGAAGCTTGGAACGATATAGGTGGTCCCATTCTTTTAGGACAACAAGGTAGTGAGTGGCAATGGCGACGCAAAGCTTGGAATCCCGAATTCAGTTCTAACAGTATTTCCAAGTATGTGGAAGTTATCAACGAAGCTTGCCAACAAGTCGTTGAGAAAATTCAGGAAACTGCTCCACCAAGAGA
>DESS01000101.1:0-681 GCA_002361335.1 Richelia sp. UBA3308 | reverse complement strand
TCTTTTTGTGGAATTGACTATGAGGGTTATATCTTGTCTAGTGTTTGGGGTTCCCGTTAACCCAAAAACCCCTACCCCTGAAGGGCCACCCCTCAATGTTACTAAGCTATACGATGCCCTATCTTTTTTAAGCTATCGCTTTTTAAAGGCAGTTGCTGGTCAAAATAAATCGATAAAATTTCTACCGAATAAAGATTCACAAGGTTATTCCGCAGCAAGGCAATGTATTGATGAGTTTATTACTCCTCGTATAGACTTAGCTTTGCAGATGAGAGAACAAAACGATCGCGATTTTGAACAGGTAAGTACTTTGTTCAAAGAATCAATGTTAGTAAAAATAGCTACCAAAGAACCAAAATACAACCGAGAATCGCTGATCGCAGAATCTATTGAACTTTTAATCGCTGGTACTGATACAACAGCCCATACTTTATCTTTTGCTGTTGCAGAGTTATCCTTAAATCCTAGAATTTTTCAACAAGCAAGGAGCGTTGTTGACCAAGTTTGCCAAAAACAAGGTGCGGTTAATATTGAAAGTTTCAAGGAATTGTCTTATATTCGCGCTATTGTTAAAGAAACTTTACGACTTTATTCCGTCGCTTCTGGCTCAAGTCCATTAGAAACAGTACGAGAAACGGTAATTGACGGACAGGTGATTCCTGCTACATAAAACCAGGACAA
>DESS01000100.1 GCA_002361335.1 Richelia sp. UBA3308 | reverse complement strand
TCTTTTAGCGAGAAGGGAGTAAATATAAGCCCGATGCAGCGAAAGCAAAGTTCCTTCTTCAAAAATCAAATCCAGAAAAACTCTTGTGGTACGGGCATCTTGCCCGTCCAAATTATATATTTTCCCAAAATCCAATTATATATTTTCCCAAACTCCAAATTATATATTTTCCCAAAACCCATTTCTTCACAAATCTTAATTATAACCGAGTTTATACTGATTTTGGATGAAAATTGAGTAAATATATCTAAAGCTAGATACAAAAATCTCCATTTTTTATTACTAGTTGGATATATATCTATTTAATTAACAATCTCGATTCCATGAAGCAATCATATTTAGTGAGGTTTGCCACGATAGCTTTACTATCTTTGGGAAGTGTGGGAGTTATCGGGGGAGGTTTCTTTTTGACACAAGCTTTTAATCATAGAAGTGAAACAGAGATAGTAATAGATAACTCCAATTATCAAGAAATTCGCCACAATTCCTGGTCAAATAAAACACAAATAAACCATTTTCCCGCCACTATTCCTCTTGAAGGTACAGATGTGCGGGTTATTTATTATCCGGGTTCTTCAGAATACGGCAGAATCTTTCAACTACACATGAAACTACCAGAACAACAGATAAAAAAAGCACTTTCTGAATATAGAGATATAGCCAAATATAAATATCAAGGTGGTGATACAAACGATCACGCTAATCAGAAAAATGGGGTTCCTACGACTTTTTTATATACAAGTGATTTACAAGCAGAAACTTTTCCGTCAACCTATGAAATATTAGTATTAAATGCAAATAATCGGGGTAGTTCAGACTTTCCTTGGAATCATGGAGATAGTTATGGAGTGGCAATAGATAAAATCGCTTCAGAAATTGTTTATTGGGCAGAAGAATGGTAATAAATTAGGTTTTAGATTTGTAGGGTGTGTGACACTTTGATCGATTTAAAACGAAAAATAAAGGTTTTGGTGTCACGCACCAACCGGAGCATTGTGAGAATCGCGGCCATTCCTGTTATGGATTAATTATCGTCATATTTTGATTTTCAAAGTTTTATATTACAATACTTTTGTTCGCCAAAGACGCAATATATTTTGACTTCGCCGCAGCGGTACTACCGCTATGATATGAATGAAAAATTTTGGGTTATTAAGAGAATTTAAATTCCTAGATGAAAAATGAGAAAAATAATCATTGGCGTAATGGGAGTTGGAGAAAAAGCAACCTCAAATGATTTAGAGAATGCCTACAAATTAGGACAAATGATTGCTCAACAAGGTTGGGTTTTATTGACTGGTGGCAGAAAAGCTGGAGTAATGGATGCTGCTTCTTGCGGTGCAAAATCTGTTGATGGTTTAACTATTGGTATTTTACCTGGTAAGGATTCTCAAGGAATGTCTGAAGCTGTTGATATTGCCATTTTTACAGATATGGGAAATGCCAGAAATAATATTAACGTGATTTCTTCAGATGTTATAATTGCTTGTGGTATCGGCGCGGGTACGGTTTCTGAAATTGCTTTAGCCTTGAAAAATAATAAGAAAGTGATTTTATTGAATGAGGATGAATCAAGCAAGATTTTTTTGAAAAAGCTTTCGCCAGATAATATTTATATAGTTGAAAATGTAGAATCAGCCATATCACAAGTTAAAGAGATTGTTTATTCTCTAAGTACGATGGTAATTTAATTTAGGAATGGCAGCAACTGGTACATTTTTCTTGTAGGGTGCGTGATACTTTGTATTCTGGATTAACGTATTAACTGGGCTTTTAGTGTCACCCACCAACCGAGTATTGTGACGATCTCGTAAGTCCTGTAATTAGTAAATATACAGCAATTTTCTGTAGTTGGTTTCTCGGTTGATAGAACTATTATCCCCGAAGATAGAAACCATTCACTACAACCTGACAAAATCTAACAAAATCTAAATTTTACCCTGATTCAGCAACTTCGTATTTTTTAATGCAAGGTGATAAATTAACTTATGGATTAATTATCGTAATAGTTTGATTGCTCAATCTTGGACATACTAGCTGATAATAAAAATAGGAAAAGCAGAGTAGAAAAAAGATATGACTATCAAAGTAGGCGATAAAATTCCCTCCGTAACATTAAAGCACATGGAGGAATCCGGACCCAAAGAGATAACCACAGACGAATTATTTAAAGGTAAAAAGGTACTCTTATTCGCTGTACCCGGTGCATTTACACCAGCTTGCTCAGCACAACACCTCCCCGGTTATATCCAAAATGCAGAGCAAATTAAAGCTAAAGGTATTGATACAATTGCCTGTATCGCCGTTAATGATGTTTTTGTAATGGATGCTTGGGGAAAAAGTCAAAATGCTGACGACAAAGTATTAATGCTTGCCGACGGTGACGGTGAATTTGCTAAGGCTATAGGTTTAGAATTAGATCTAAACGGAAAAGGCTTAGGAATGCGATCGCGACGTTATGCCATGGTGGTAGAAGATGGTATAGTCAAAATTTTAGAACTTGAAGAAGGCGGTAAATTGGAAATCAGTACCGCAGAAAAGTTATTAGAAAAATTGTAACTAGAACTATTGTATTGCTAAATAATCCTGTTAATATCGCTAAAAGGATTTTAATCGCTATTACCATAGTTAAAGTCAGGTATTGCCTACCTCGTGGCGGAATTTAAATGTAGAGACGCTCATAGTATCGCGTCTCTACAAAGGTTTGGGTTATCGAACAAATGAATTTCATACATTTATTTTAAAATTAAACAATAGCGGAATTGAAAAATACTCAATATAAAATCGAAAATCAAAAATCTAAAATATAAAATCTAAAATCCGATATTTTAAACAGATTTCTGTCGCTTATCTATCATTAATAATGCAATCACAGCACTTGCTAATGCTAAGGCAGTGGCAATAAAAATGACTAATCGAAAACTATCTATGTAGGATAGTGTAATTGCTTGTTCAAGTGCGTTTTTCAACTTACTATTTATATTATCAGGAATATTGGCAGCAGCTAAGTTAATTCTTTGTTTCGTTAAAGCTTGTTGTACTTGAACTGGTAAATTTAACTTTGCTAAACGTCGATCGAGACTGTAATTAAAAAAGTTGAAAACAAAAATATTAAAAATGGCGATCGCGAATAATCCAGCGGTGCGAGAAACAGTATTATTGATTGCCGAAGCGATACCAGTTTGACGATGCCTAACAGAATTGATCACAGTTTTTGCCAAGGGAGCAACGCTAATTGACATGCCAAAACCTAGTAATATAATCCCAGGGAAGAATGTTATCCAGAAACTAGTACTAATTCCGGGTACTGCAAACAATATGAAAGCAACTGCTAAAATTAAAGGCCCTACCATTAAAGGTAATTTTACACCATAACGATTAACTAAATTACCAGACCATTGCCACAGAAAAAACATAATTAAAATAAATAGTAAAAACACCGCACTAGTAGCCGTTGGGGAGTAAGATTGTATCTGAATCAAATTAAAAGGAAGAAAATATAAAACTCCGGCCAAGGCTGAATAAAGTAATATTGTCAGCAAATTAGCACCGCTAAAAGTACGGGATTTAAATAGAGATAAAGGCATCATCGGAGCATATATATTACCTTCTAAGAAAAGAAAAGCAACTAAAACAAGTATTCCCAAAAATAAACAAGCTATTATTGAAGGATGAAAAAGTCCTAAATTAGAAGATTCAATTAATCCAAATATCACCATTCCCAAACCCAAAGTTACCAGCATTGCTCCCCAATAATCAATTCGGATAAACTCCCTATATCCAGATATGTTAAATATGTTAAAAATTTGTTTATAGCGACTTTCAGGAACCGAATGAAATAAAATTGATAATATTATCATCGAAAAAGGCACATTAATAAAAAATATCCATCGCCAAGACAGATTATCTATCAACCAACCGCATAAAACAGTTACTAATGCGGAAATGATCGCCGTAAAACCAAACCAAGTGCCAATAGCTTTTTCCCGCTCACAATCGGAGAAAGAAGCGCTGATAATTGCCAAACTACCAGGAATTAATAATGCAGCACCGATTCCTTGAAAACCACGAGCAATAATTAATTGATTAATATTAGGAGATAAAGCACACCATGCGGAAGCAAAAGCAAATAAAGCAATTCCACAAGCATAAATAAACCGTCTTCCAAATTTATCTCCTAATGAACCACCTAATAAAATTAAAGCGCTAACAAACAAAGCATAAGATTCGATTACCCATTGTACTTGAGGAGCAGTTGCATTGAAATCTTCTTGCAAAACTGGAAGCGCTATATTGACAACAGTGCTATCAATCATTGCCATACTAGAACCTAGTATAGTTGCCACTAACACCCAACGTTCAGTAATACGAGAACAAGAAGTAGAACATGGTTTACCATTGATGACTCCGGCATCACATGGTTGTTTGACAATGTTTGACATCTCAAGCTACTAAGAGCGCTACTCTGAGAATTTTACCGGAATTTGTCGATGATTTTCGATTAAATATAAAATCTTGATTTTGTCAAAAATCATATTATTGATTTAGACTATACTATTTTAAATATTTAATTTTATATTTAATTTTATTGAATTATTTTTTTAAACCTACGAAAAATATTTTTGTAAAACAATTTAAACAGCTTGTATTAAAATAAATATGGGCTTCCCTCTATCTACGGAGGCTGTAATAAAGATACAGCACGCTCGTTTATATTTTGAATACAGTACTATATTTTAAAACTATTGTAGTACCTAATTGCCCTTCCAAATGAATCTGATAAAGATGAAATATGCTGTAATATCTTTTCAAAATTAGGATACTCCATACTTAAAAACAAGGTTTTTCTTATTTTGAGGCTTTTAAAGCAAAGTTTATAGTGAACAAAAAGAAAGTTTTTGGAATCAAACCGCTTTACAATTTAAAAAAATATTTTTGATGATTCACTAGAAAAAAAATCAGAAATTTTAGATAAAATAAATATATCAAAAATAGTAAAAATATAGCGTCAGTTAAAATTGACGAGTGTTTTATCATTTTTTGTCAATATTATCTGTATTTTATGACTCATATGATTATAGTAGTCATGAAAATATAGATACTTACTGTATCAGTAATTCTGTCAAAAAGTAGAAAAATATCAGGGAAAAAATATTTTGAATAAATACAGCATATTTCATCTTTATGAGGTAAATTTTCACGGGGCTTGCGATGCCGATACCACAAGAGTTTGAGAAAATTTTTGCGGTATCTCCTGCAACTTGCCTTAATGCTGTAAACGATAAACTATTCAGCAATAAATTCAATCATTATTTTAAAAACGCTTCAATTCTCATAAATCCTTTATAAGCCATGAAATCTCCAGATTCAGAAACCGAAATTCAACAAAATAACTCTCAAAATGCTACACAACCGACACCATGGCGGCAACGTTTACTATTGATACTGTTACCTATAGCTTTAACAGTTGGTGGAGTGACGATACTTTGGCATTTGCTTGCTCGCCAAAACAATTCCCCATCGAGTACTACCGTACAACAACCACCAGTATCAGTGAAAGTAGCAGAAGTACAACCAGGTAACATCAAAGAAACTTCAGAATTCATTGCTACTCTACAATCGCTGCGCTCGATTAGTCTTCAAGCCAATACTCAAGGGAAAGTATCTCAAATATTTGTCAAACAAGGAAGCCAAGTAAAAGCACAAACCCCCTTGCTGCAAATTAACTATAACAATCCACCGAGGAATATTAGTAGTAACAATAGTAATACTGCGATCGCACAAACAACTCAACTACAACTACAAAATGCTCGTACTCGGCTTCAAGAATTAGAAGCTCAACGGCTATCATCACTGCAAAATATTACATTAAAACAAGAAAAATACGAGCAATATGCTAATTTAGCCGCACAAGGTGCTATATCTAGACAAACTAAAGATGAATACGCTCAACAACTTGAATTAGCTAAGACAAACTTTAATAAGTTAGAAGCTAATATACAACTACAGCAAACAACTGTATCAAAACTAGAGCAAACACTTCAACAAGCACAAATAAATACTGTAAAAAATATTGAAAAACTGAAAATACCGCAGCAAATTCAACAGTACAAAATTAACGCTCCCTTTCAAGGTACCGTAGCAAATATTTCAGTAAAAATCGGAGATTTGGTAAACCCTTCAACCCGAGTTGCGACTGTAACTCAAAATCAACCCCTAGAAGTTGATATTCCAGTTTCCCTTGATAAAAAATCACAGCTACGTAAAGGAATGCCAGTAGAATTAATCAATGCCAAAGGCGAAAATATTGGTACGGGTAAAATATTTTTCATTTCTCCACAAGTGAATAATAATACTAAGACTGTATTAGTTAAAGCTTTATTTGAAAATACCAAAGGAAAGATGCAAGCGGGGCAATTTGCTCGAGCCAGAATAAATTGGAATCAGCATTCGGGTTTCTTAATTCCCACTGAGGCAGTGTTTCGCATTGCAGGGGAAGCTTTTGTATATGTAGTAGAAAAACTAAATTCTACCACGGTAAACTCTCCATTGGTAGCCAAGCAAAAACAAGTCAAACTAGGTAAAATTGTAAACAATAAATATGAAGTAATCGAAGGATTGCAACCGGGAGAAAAAGTTATTGTTTCCAAGTTACTGAATATCAAATCCGGCGATATTGTCATCATTCAACAATAGCGAGTAAAAATTGGCGAATCTAGAAAATATATTTAATATCAAGTTCGGCTAATTA
>DESS01000367.1 GCA_002361335.1 Richelia sp. UBA3308 | reverse complement strand
ATTCTCCGCCTCCGCTCTTCCTTTTTCCTTCGTTTAAAATGGCGGCATCACTATTTCAAACTTCAGCGATTATTTTTCAACCATTTGACAATACCATCAGCAAGAGTTCGCGCTAATTTTTTCTGTTTCTTGGGATTGGTTACCCATTCAAACTCTTGGGGGTTGCTCATGAAACCCAATTCCAATAATAATGACGGAGATGCTTCCGGACGAGTTAGGGCTAAATTATTCCAAAATACACCGTAAGAAGGTCTATTTAACTTCTTAACTAGATAATTATGTAGAAATACAGCCAGAGTATGAGCTTGAGGATGATACCAAAACATTCCTATACCTTTGGTATTCTCTGCATCCCCATAATCCGGAAGAGCATTATAATGAACTGACAGCGCCAAGGTAGGTTCTTCATTGGCAATTATCAATTGGCGATCGCCCAAGGAGACAAACTTATCATCTTCTCGCGTCATTACTACCGTCGCACCGCGTTTGACTAATTGTTCTCGCAGCAGCTTAGATATAGTTAAATTTACATCTTTTTCAGGTAAACCGGTTGGTCCAACCGCTCCCAATTCTTTACCACCATGTCCAGGATCTATTAAAATTTTGATCCCTGATAAAGGTTTACGAATGCTGCGACGCAATTGGGGAGGATGACGTAACTTTAACTTTAAAGTAGTTCCTTCATATCCCAACTTGTATCCCCACTGCTGATTTTTCTTAAGATTAAAAATATATTGCACAGCTGGTGAATTTATCCCTGGGGAAGGAGGTATTTGCTGCCAATCCATACGATATATGAACGGATTGTCATTAAATGGAATGGTGTCCGTTTGAGCAGTGGTATTGTGGAGCGTCAGGGTGAATTTGTCCGAATCTTGCTTGACGCTAACAGGTACAGGAGTTTGCAGCGGAAAACTGACCAAAGTCTCGGTTTGGGATTGACTCGAAGCAACGCTGCGAATAATAGTACTAGGAATAATCGCATTTGGTAAAGAAACAGTTTCCGAACTTTTAATCCAAGCACCATATTCCAAACGCAGCCACTCACCCGTTTTTCCGGTTACAGCAGAACGGGTACCCTTTGGTAATGGGGTTAGTCTAGAATAATTAGTAGAAGGGCCAGTGCGAGCCACACCAAAGGAAGCACTTACTTCCACAACAGGCAAACTGCTTGGTTGTAAAACACTTATCTTTCCAGGGGCTTCTTCAGTTATTGTTTCCCCGTTGAGCTTCAGTTGATATGCTGCTGAAACCTCACCAGGAGCTTCTAGTGTAGTACAACCTGAATACTCATACTTGATGGCTTTTTGGGGTTGATTAGTTCCCGTTAAAGCCGAAGCGTTACTTGGTAACTGTGGTTGTGGCGGTTGAAGTACAAGAGGAACTTGTTTATTTTGAGCCAATTTCACAGATACTGTAGCGCTTGGAGGTGCGATCGCGCTAAAACATATAAGTTCACCTGGAAGTCTAGCAATATCAACTTTTGGAGTTAGAGAATCTTTGGCGAAGGCTAACCCTTGGGGTACTTCGGGTTGGTTGTTAAGCCTAGTTACTTTAATCTGAATTTCACCGGATGTATGGCGTATTGTAAATGTATTCTCCCCCATTTGCAAAGCAAAACTAGGTGCAAAATGACCAGATTCAGAACGAGTAATTGGCTTACCATTTATAAAAACCTGTCCGGTTTTTGGAGCCGTACCAATGAAAAAGATTTTATCTGAAGTTGTTTTGTGGTTTGTCGGGGGATAAACCACTTTCAGAGTTTGTTCTTGTGCCGAAGCTAAAGTGGGAGTTGCGATCGAAACTAACAGTACTAATCCTAACAGTGGTTTCACAGCTCTGTTTACACAATTGCTCTTAATATCTACTGTGGCACAATGACGGGATGTTATTTTTATAAGTTGCTTGAAACTGAAAAATCCTATGACGAAGTTCGTATTTGTTACTGGTGGAGTAGTTTCCAGTATCGGTAAAGGAATTGTAGCAGCAAGTCTGGGACGATTACTAAAATCGCGTGATTATTCGGTATCGATTCTCAAACTCGACCCATATATTAATGTTGACCCAGGTACCATGAGTCCTTTTCAACATGGTGAAGTTTTCGTTACCCAAGACGGAGCTGAAACCGATTTGGATTTGGGACATTACGAACGCTTTACCGATACTTCTATGTCTCGTCTCAACAGCGTTACTACTGGTTCTATTTACCAAGCCGTGATTAACCGAGAACGGCGCGGGGATTATAACGGTGGTACCGTACAGGTAATCCCCCACATCACTAACGAAATCAAAGAACGTATTATTCGCGTTGCTCATAATACTAATCCTGATGTGGTAATTACAGAAATTGGTGGAACGGTAGGCGATATTGAATCCCTACCGTTTTTAGAAGCAATTCGTCAGTTTCGCAAAGAAGTCGGGCGACAGAACGTGCTGTATATGCACGTAACTTTGATACCGTGGATTGCTTCTGCTGGGGAAATGAAAACAAAACCGACCCAGCACTCAGTAAAAGAACTTCGGTCTATTGGTATTCAACCAGATATACTAGTTTGCCGATGTGACCGTCACCTACCAGAAGGAATAAAAGAAAAACTATCGACTTTTTGCGACGTACCAGTTGAATGCGTAATTCCTTGTATCGACGCTAAAAGTATTTATGAAGTACCATTAATTTTAGAACAAGAAGGATTAGCGACTCAAACCCTTTCCTTGCTTCAGATGAAACAACAGCCACCAGATTTACAACAGTGGCAAATTTTAGTTAATCGGATGTACAATCCCAACCATCGTATAGAAGTAGCCATAGTTGGTAAATACGTCCAGTTGAGCGATGCTTACATTTCCGTAGTTGAAGCACTACGCCACGCGGCGATCGCCACTCGTGGAGAACTACATATACGCTGGGTAAACTCCGAAGAATTAGAAACCGAACCAGCAGAAATGCATCTGGCAGGAGTAAATGCAATAGTCGTACCAGGAGGTTTTGGCTCTCGCGGTATTGATGGTAAGATAGCGGCGATAAAATACGCTCGCGAACGGCAAATACCATTCTTAGGTTTGTGCTTGGGAATGCAATGTTGTGTAATTGAATGGGCAAGAAATGTCGCAAAACTAAAAGATGCTCAAAGTGCCGAATTTGACGAAAATTGCCTCAATCCAGTAATCAACTTACTACCAGAGCAACAGGATGTAGTTGATTTAGGCGGTACAATGCGCTTGGGTGTATACCCCTGTCATATAGTGCCCAATACCCTCGCCTACAAACTATACCTCGAAGAAGTAGCTCTAGAAAGACACCGCCATCGTTACGAATTCAATAACGCTTACCGAAAGTTATTCTTAGAATCTGGCTATTTAATTGGCGGAACTTCTGCCGATGGAAAATTAGTAGAAATGGTAGAATTACCAGAACATCCGTTCTTTATTGCTTGTCAATTTCATCCAGAATTTTTATCGCGCCCTAACAGGAGCCATCCTTTATTTAAAGGTTTAGTGGAAGCAGCAATTAGCCATTCTCGCCAACGTGATGGATTAACAGCACCACTTCAAGTCTTTTAGGATTTCCAGAGTATTTACCCACAACGAGAAGGTCGTGAAGGCTTTATACTCTGAAACAGGAGTGTTGCACGTTCAACACGTCCCCGATTTGTGAGTAGGGACTTAAGGAGAAGTTGTGGCGTATTGGGTAAAAATCTACTACGAAAAAAAAGAATATGTAGTTGATTTTGAACGCGTTACAGCTTTTTGCTGCGAACCAAACGGTCGGGTAACATTTTGGTTACCTTCGAGTGCCATTCCTATTGTGATTATCCCCCACAATAACCAAGAAGACTATCAAAAAGTTCTGGAATACGTCAAACGCGTCAACAATTCGGAATCAGATGATGCCTACTGGGTAAGAATTTCTTACGAAAGAAACGAATACGTGATCAACCTCAAATGTATTTCATCCTTTTGTTATGAACCAAACGGTAGAATCACCTTTTGGTTACCCGACAGCAGCATACCCGTAATTATTAACCCCAGAAGCAATCCCGATTCTTATGAAAAAGTCTTACACTACATTCATCAAACAACGGGATATTCTTTATCTAAAAATTTACCTCAGAAGTAATTATTAGCAATGGGAATATGGTAAGCCACTGCGTTGCGGAGGAACACCCACACCCGCTCCGCAAGTGGCGCATTTCAGTTATCAGTTATCAAGTACCTACACCATGAATCAAAGGGCTATGAGCAAGAATTAACAACTAACAACTAACAACTAACAACTAACAACTAACAACTTTCATTAACTATTTTCTCAAACGCCAACTTTGCAGCCCCCAACATCCCCGCACTATTACCCAATTGCGCTTTTATTATTTGTAAATTTACGCGGGATGTGGGCATTACCCGCTGCTCGATTTCTGCTTTCATAGATGGCAAGAAAAATTCAAAATTGGCACTAATGCCCCCTCCAATTACAACCGCTTCAGGGGTTAGTACGTATATCAAACTTGTAATTCCAGTTCCTAAGTACTTACCATATTCTTGCCAAAATTTCAATGCTTCTATATCTCCGGCTTGGGCTAAAGCACCATTATCTGCCGGTTCTTTACCAGTGCTACGAAGAATTGCAATTCGTGAGGTATGTTGTTCTAAAGAACCTTGATTGCCGCTTTTACACTGGGGGCCATCAGGAATTAAACCAATTAAACCTAACTCTCCACCAGCTCCAAAACTTCCTTTAAACAATTTACCATCAAGAAAAATTGCTCCACCGACACCAGTTCCTAAAGTTAATAATATAAAATTTTTATAAAAATGACCTGCACCCAACCAAGCTTCTCCCAATCCGGCGCAATTGGCATCATTATCGATAATTGTAGGTATACCGATTTTCGCTTCCAAAATATTAGCTAAAGGAACATTCCGCCATTGAGGAAGGTTGATGGCAATTTTGGCGATGCGTCCAGTTGCATCTGCTGGGCCAGGAGTACCAACACCAATTGCTACAGCATTTCCTTCTGAGTCAACAACTGATATTGCGTCAACAATAGCCGCCACCACCGCTTCTGGCGTAGCTGGTTGGGGAGTATGCACAGTTAAGGATTTTAGGCAAGAACCATCAGAGGTAAATCGCCCTAATTTGATAGCGGTGCCTCCCAAATCAATACCAATTACTTGAGTTGTCACTTTTTTGAGTTATTAATTATCACTTCACACAGAGCGCGAGTCTATATCAATTATGAACTAGGGAGAAACAATTAAATAAACATCAAAATATGCCAAAAACAGGCGTTGTTACTTTGAATTCTTTAATCTGCCACTGAAAAGGAATTTACAAAAACTTGAAAATCTTTTTTAGCTTTGCGATAGGCGGCTTGTTTTTGATTTAATATGCTTTGAGAAATAGCTTTATCTTCATACTGCTTCTGAGCTAATTGATATTCCAGCTTTTTGATTTGATAATCTTGCTTTCTCAGGGTGCCTTCCACAGCACCAACCCAATTTGTAAATCCTAAATTTTGGGTTTCCCAACCGGTATTACCGACTTCAGATACAGCTTTATTACCCAAAACAGGTTTACTTTTTTCAGTTAAAGAGCGGAAACTATTTAAAGCACCATCAATTTGTTTTATCCCTCCGAGTGAATTATCAAAAGAAAATCTTTGCTGCAAAGTATAGTTTATTGGTTCATCCGGATGGACTTTTTGCAACTGCAAATCAGCCACTTTAGTCGAATATAAACTATTTTGCCCTAATCGCGCCGTTACAGGTGCTCCCTGTAAAACACCGGTTATAGCAACGAACAACATAAAACCACCAGCTGCAGCTGCAATCAACGAAATTTTATCTTTTACCATAATTCCTTAATAAATATCGGGAATTGGGAATTGGGCCGAAGGGCATAGGTAAAGGAGTTGGGAGCATGAGATTTGGAAGTAGAATTATTAACTCCCGCCCTCCTTACCTTCAATCCAAAATTCAAAATCTTCTGACTTATTTTCGTTTCCTTAAACGCGGATTGACAAACTCATTCAACCCTTCACCAAGTAGTGATAACCCTACTACCATCGTTGTCATTGCTAAACCAGGAAAAAGTGTAGTCCACCAAATCCCTGTAGGTAGTGCAGCCAAAGCTTGTTTCAAATCGTGTCCCCATTCTGGTACTTCTTCGGGAAGCCCCAATCCTAAAAATCCCAAACCACCCAATACCAAAATTGCATCGGCGGCGTTTAAGGTGAATAATACAGGTACGCTTTGAATTACATTAAGAAATAAATAGCGCGAAAGTACCTGCCAAGTGTTAGCACCAATCGCCTGTGCTGCTTCTACGAACACTTCTGTTTTAACGCTTACTGTATGATTGCGAACAACTCGGTAATATTGCGGTACGTAGGCAA